>JAUYSD010000211.1 GCA_030696505.1 Sulfuritalea sp.
ATTGCCGCCCTGTTCGTGATCCAGTTCATTTACGGCTGGAACCAGTACCTGTGGCCGCTCTTGATCACCAGCGAGGAATCCATGTACACGGTGGTGATCGGCATCAAGCGCATGATCGTCGGCGGCGATGCGGCCAACGAATGGCAACTGGTGATGGCGACGGCGATGCTGGCCATGCTGCCGCCCGCGGCCGTGGTGCTGCTGATGCAAAAGTGGTTCGTCAAGGGACTCGTGGAAACCGAAAAATGAGCACACGATAATGGCCAGCGTATCGATCCGCAACGTGCACAAATCCTTCGGCGCGGTCAAGGTGATCCAGGGCATCAACGTCGACATCGGCGACGGCGAGTTCGTGGTGATGGTCGGGCCTTCGGGCTGCGGCAAGTCGACGCTGCTGCGCATGGTGGCGGGGCTGGAGACCATCACCGCGGGCGAGATCGCGATCGGCGAGCGCGTGGTGAACGACATCGAGCCCAAGGACCGCAACATTGCCATGGTGTTCCAGAACTATGCGCTCTACCCGCACATGTCGGTGCGCCAGAACATGGCCTATGGCCTCAAGATCCGCCGCATGGCCCCGGCCGACATCGAAGCCCACGTCAAGCGGGCGGCGGAGATCCTGGAACTCGGGCCTTATCTCGATCGCAAGCCGCGCGAGCTTTCCGGCGGCCAGCGCCAGCGCGTCGCCATGGGCCGCGCCATCGTGCGCGAGCCCGCGGTATTCCTGTTCGATGAGCCGCTATCCAACCTCGACGCCAAGCTGCGGGTGCAGATGCGCGCCGAACTGCAGGCGCTGCATCGCCGCTTGGCGACCACCAGCCTCTACGTGACGCATGACCAGGTCGAGGCCATGACCTTGGCGCAACGCATGATCGTGATCAATGCCGGGCGCGCCGAGCAGATCGGCGCGCCACTCGATGTATACGAAAAACCGGCCACCACCTTTGTCGCCGGCTTCATCGGTTCGCCGCCGATGAACCTGATTCCGACCCGGCGCAAGGACCGGGACATCCTGCTCGGCCTGCGCCCGGAACACCTCGAACCCTGCGCGCCGGGCGAGGCGATGCTGACCGTGGACGTCGATCTGGTGGAGCCTCTGGGCAGCGACACGCTGGTCTACGGTCATCTCGCCGGGGACACCAACGGCACCCGGGTCACCGTGCGCCTGCATCAGTCGTTCGCGGCGCACGTCGGCAAGCTGCCGGTACGCTACGCGCCGGAGCACGAACACTATTTCGATGCGGCCAGCGGACTGCGCATCGACGAGATCTGAGACAAGGTGTCGCGCGGCCGGCCGGGCCTACCTTGCCGCCAGCAGCGCCTCGGCAAGTTCGACGAATCCGGCACCGGCACGCGCGGTGGTGACCCAGGCCGGTCTGTGCTCCAGGCGGCCGGCACAATCGAGCACGTTGGCGACGCCCACTGCATTCGGAAAGAAACCGAACATCGGCGCGTCGTTGGGCGAATCGCCGACGAATACCCAGCGCTGTCGTTCCACCTCGGACTCCAAGAAAATTCCGAATTCTTCGGCCAGCATGCGGCGCGTCGTGCTCAATTTGTCGTAGTCGCCGAACCAGCCATTGACGTGGATGGAACTTACCTTTGCGCGCATGCCGGCCGCTTCCATGCACCGCACGATGGCGTCGACGGCGGCCGGCGGCAGGCGCGCGACATCCTCGCAAAAATCGATCGCCAGATCGGCGACGCGGCAGAACTGGTCCGAGGCCAGCGCGGAGCCCGGCACGGCGGCGAGTATTTCGGCAGCGAGGGCGTCGATCCGCCTTTGCCGGTCGGCCGGCGGCTGCCCGGCAAAGACGGTCTTGAGCCGCCTGGTGCCGGCCTCGTAGCGCATCCAGAAGGCGCCATTCTCGCCCACCACGGCATCGACCGGCCACATGCGTGCGATGTGGTCGCACCAACCGGCGGGCCGGCCGGTCACCGGAATCATCTTGATGCCGGCGCTTTGCAGGCGCTCCAGCGCAGCGTAAGCGGCGGCGGTGAGGCGCCCTGTGGTAGTGATCGTGTCGTCGATATCGGCCAGCACGCCGACCGTCCGCGCGCGCGCCGCAAGGGAAAATCCTGCCAGCGGCTGCAGCCTGTCCGCAGCGCTCATCGCCCCGCCCCGGCGCAGTCGATCGCCGGCAGGTCGGAATCCGTGGCTTGGTTGGTCATCGATCGGCACTCGCGGGATGGTGGCGGGATCAGACTTTTATCATCCAATGACCGCCCGCGCAATCGGGCCGGCAAGGCCGGCGACATCGGTTTGCGGCGGTCGTGGCGCCCGTCGCCGGGCGACGGCCCGCATCAGTACTGCTGGTTGCGCAGCCGCTGGGCCTCGTTGTAATTGCCCCGTGCGATCGCGTCCTGGATCGCCTGCTGGCGGATGGCCCGGGTCTGGTTGGCGGCTTCCTGGTCGCGGCGACGCGCGTCGGCCACCAGCCGGGACTGTTCCATCTGCTGGCGGTATTGCTCCGCCTGCGCCGCCTGCTGCTCCTGGCGGTAGGCGGAATCGAGCCGGGCCTTGTCGTCCCGCATGCGCGCCTCCAGCAGTTGCCGGTCCCGCAGTTCGGCGGCGCGCTCCTGCGCCGCGATCGAAGCCTCCAGCGCGACCTTCTGGTTGTCGACAACCCGGTCGCTGATCTCGGCCTTGCGCCGGATCTCCTCGCTGCGAATTTCGGCTTCCTTCAGGCGCAGTTCGCGCTCCGATTTGTCCTTCAAGTAGCCCAGTCCGAGATAGCCGACGCCGAGCAGCACGATCGCGATCAGCAACACCTTCATTCCGCCGCCGGCCTGCGCGGCATGGGCCGGTTCCCAGGCCTGATCCATGCGCGCGGAGGTGGCCGGCCGGCTCTTGAGCTGTTCCATAAGGCGCCGGTCGAACTGCTCGCGCGCGGCCGCATCGCCCAGGGTTTCCACGGCATAGCGCGTCTCGGCATCAAGCGGCTGACCAGATTTCCTGAGGCCGCCGATGAGCTCGGCCAGTTCGGCATCGCTGCAGTCGGCAGGCATCCCGAGCACCGAATACAGGGAGTTCTTGCGCTGCATCGCCAATTGCCCGCGCAAATCGACGCGCAGGCGCTGGAGGTCGTATTCCACCTGCCGGTAGCCACCTTCGGATGTCATGACGCCCCCTTAATATCCATTATTAAAGTAGGGGAATATAACCCAAGCTCATGACGCCGGCAATATCCGGAGGCCATACGACCGATCAATAACTGGCGCTGGCGTCCCACATCGCGGGCGCGAAGCGCACCACGCGATTGCGGCCGTCGGATTTGGCCTTGTACAGAGCCACGTCGGCGAACTTGACCACCTGCCAGAAGGTGTCCGAATCGGCCGGAAATTCGGCGACGCCGATCGAGATGGTCTTTTGCAGAATGCCGCCGGCCAACGGGATCTTGGTCGCCTCGACCTGGCCGCGAATTTTTTCCGCGACTTCCATCGCCGTATCGGCACCCGTATCGTTCAGCACCAGCAGGAATTCCTCGCCGCCGTAGCGCACGGCGATGTCCGAGGCGCGCACGCTGCGCACCAGGATCCCGGCCAGGGTCTTCAACACCTTATCGCCGACCTCGTGCCCATGGGTGTCGTTGACCTGCTTGAAGAAATCCAGGTCGAGCATCAGCACCGAAAACGCGCTCTTGCGCCGCTGGCTGCCGGCCACCAGCGCGCCCACGTATTCTTCGAGAAAACGCCGGTTATGGAGGCCGGTCATGGCATCGCGCAACGCATTTTCGCGCAGGTGTTCCATCAGGCGCCTGGCTTCCAGCACCGGGCCGGCCTCGCGCAAATAGACGCTGACAAACGGCGCCATCAGCCGTGCCAACGCGCCTTCGTCGGCGGCGACGACAATCTGCACCACGCAAATGGCCGAACCGGACTGGGTGATCGGCAGGCAGATGTGGGTTTCGCCGGCTGACCCGGGACGGAACATGGTGCATAGCCCGGGATAATCCACGGCATTGACTTCGTGGCCGGTGCGGTGGGCGCGGCAGAAGCTGGCATCGACCACCACCTGCGGATCGCAATGGCGGCACGCGGCGCCGGCTTCGCCATCGACCAGGATCGGCGTCATGCGGTTCTTGCTCGCCGCAACTTCATAAATCGAGAAGCGCTTGAAGTCGTATTTGCGCTGCAGCATGTCGGACAGGCGCTGATAGATTTCGAGCTTGGTCTGGTCCTCCTCGATCGCCTGCTTGAACTGCGAGGCCTCGACCAGGCTTTCCACCAGCTCCGTGGTGTGCACCAGCTGGTTGCCGCCTTCGCGGACCACCTGGTGGCCCATCAGCTGGCCGACGCGGGTGCGAATGGTGCCTACCTCGCGTTCGAGGAAGGCCATCAGTTGATTGATGTTGAGGGCGATCTCGCCCACTTCGTCATTGCTGCGCTGGCGAACGCGCCCGGAAAAATTGCCGCCCACCGCCAGCGAGGTGACCTCCTGCACGCCTTGGGCGGCTTCCGCCAGCGGATTCATCATGCGCCGCAACAGCCCCAGCGCCAGCAGCGCGGCCGCCAGCACGGCCAGGCTGACCATGACCACGGCGATGATGCCCTGGCGCCGCACTTCGGCCAGGGATATGTCGATGCTGACCGCGCCCAGCACCGTGCCAACGCCCACCACATGGCATTGCAGGCAGTTGGGTACGCCGTCATTGCCGGCAACATAGGGAATCACTGCACGAAACATCAGTTCGCCGTCGACGTCGGTCACCTCGAAGGTTTCCTTGCCGGTGCGCAATACGTCGGTGACATCCTGGCTGGCGGCGCCTTCGCTGGACAAACCCGGCCCGAACTGCTTGACTACCGCCGGGCCGCGCGCCACCCGCACCTGATGCACGCCGGGAACTCCGGCCAGCCGTGTCAGTAGCTGTTCGCGCTTGCCGATGCTGCCGTTGATCATGCTCTCGGTCAGGGCAACCTTGACCGTCTCGGCCACCGAGCGCGCATGGCGTTCCGCGGTATAGATCGAGAAGCGGCGAAAGCTCAGTGCGGACAGCACGGTCAGCACCACCACCAGCACGGCGAGGATGCCGACGAAGAACACCTGGGTTTTGTCTTTGAGCTTCATGGATTCAGGCCGCCGCGTCCCTATGCTGTTTGCCTGCGCGAAAAATGACGCATGCTAGCAAATAACCATGACCTCAGGATGGAAAATCGAACCGGTGCATGCAGGCATGCGTGACGCCGAATGCCGCGATCATCGGCGTTCAAGTCTCGCCTATCGAAGACAGCCTTTGCCTGAGGCAGGCCGGGCAGAGGCAGGTCGCCGGCGCTGCGGGATCGGCCGGCGCCGGCAGCGGCAACAGCGGCGGCAGCCTGGCGCACCAGCACTCCGCGTCGCCGGCTTCTGTGCCGCAGCGAAATGGTGCACCGCATTGCGCACAGACGCCGGTCGGCGCGGCGCTTGCCGATGCGGGATTCACGGCGTGCCGCCGCTGCCGAAGCGGCGGCACGCCGCGCGCAACACCGCCATCTGCCGGCGGTAGTTGCTGCAGCCGGTGCAGATCCAGACATGCAGGCGCAGCCCCGCCCGCTCGGCCAGGCTCAGCGGGCGGTCCTGTTCCTGCGACATCAATTCGGTGGCTTGTTCGCAACTCAACATCTCAGGCTTTCGCTCCGGCAAACCAACTATCTTCAAGGCAGGTACGCAGCCCCATTCGGGCGCGATGCAGCACCACCCAGCAATTGGACGCGCTGATGCCGGTTTCCTTACAGATTTCCCCGGTCTCGAAGCCGAGGAATTCACGCATCATGAAAACGCGCGCGGTCTTCTCCGGCAGGTGATCGAGACAGGCCTCGAACACGCGCCAGAATTGCTGCTGCTCGAACGAGGCCTCGGGATCGGCCCAGCGTCCGGGTCGCGCAGTCTCCTTCCAGTGCCCGCGCCGATCGAACAGCGACTCGTGCAGCAGCTCGTCGCCGGCCTCATCGTCGGCCAGTGAGGTCGCGGAGACTTCGCGGCTCTGGCTGCGGATGATGTCGATGATCTTGTTGCGCAGGATGGAAATCAGCCAGGTCTTGTAGGACGAGCGGCTTTCGAAGCGATGGCTGCCCGTCAGCGCCGCGAGCAGGGTTTCCTGCACCGCATCCTCGGCGGCACCCGCGTCGCGCAGTTGCAGGCGCGCGAAGCGCAGCAGGTCGGGCCGCAGGGCGTTCAGCTCGCTTTGACGATCCAGTTCCATGGCGCTCGCAGGGCTATCGGAGGGAACGCATTTTGACCCAGGATGACTAAGATGGGCAAACCTTCCGCATTTGTAAGGAATGCGGGAGCCGGCACGACTACGGCACATCGCCGGCAACAAGCACGCGCATCCCCGACAGCGCCCCGACCAAAGGAGAGCAACATGAACCGTCGCCACTGGATTTTCCGTATTTCCGGCCTCGCCGCCGCAACGGCGCTGCCCTGGGGCAGCGCCGGCGCCGCCAGCGCCTTTCCGCTGAGCAAGCCGAAACAGGAATGGAAGAAGCTGCTGAGCCCGGACGCCTACCGCGTGCTGTTCGAGGAAGGCACGGAGCCCGCCGGCAGCAGCGCGCTGAATGCGGAAAAACGCGCGGGCAGCTTCATCTGCGCCGCCTGCAGCCTGCCGCTGTTCGACAGTGCCCACAAGTACGAAAGCGGCACCGGCTGGCCCAGCTTCTGGCAGCCGCTGGCCGGCGCCGTCGGCACCTCGACCGACTTCAAGCTGATCCTGCCGCGTACCGAGTATCACTGCTCGCGCTGCGGCGGGCATCAGGGCCATGTCTTCAACGACGGCCCGCAGCCCACCGGCAAGCGTTACTGCAACAACGGCGTGGCCCTGGCCTTTGTGCCCAAGGGCGCGCCATTGCCGGCGCTGCGGACATGAGAACGAAGTTTCAGTGGAGGCTAACGTCGGCTCTATCGACGTTAAGCGCAGCGGCCGCAACTAAAACTCCGTTCCTGCTCGCGTTCTGCGCGCTGCTGGCGGGCACCGCCCAGGCCCAGGCGCCGGCAGCGGCGGGTGCCGGCCGCGCCACGGCGATCTTCGCCGGCGGCTGCTTCTGGTGCATCGAAAAGGACTTCGAGAAGCTCGCCGGGGTGATCGAAGTCGAGTCCGGCTACACCGCCGGCAAGACGCCGAAACCGAGCTATGAACAGGTCAGTGCCGGCGGCACCGGCCACGCCGAAGCGGTGCGCGTGATCTACGACCCGCAGAAAGTCAGCTACCCGCAGCTGGTCGATTATTTCTGGCGGCATATCGATCCGACGGCCAGGGACAGACAATTCTGCGACGCCGGCACCCAGTATCGCAGCGGCATCTACTGGCAGAACGAGGCCGAGCGCAAGGTCGCCGAAGCCAGCCGCGACGCCCTGCTGAAGAGCGGCAAGTTCAAGACCATTTACACCGAGCTGGCCCCGGCCTCGACCTTCTGGCTGGCCGAGGAATACCATCAGGACTACTACAAAAAGAACCCGATCCGCTACAACTACTACCGCAAGTCCTGCGGCCGCGACGCGCGGGTGGAGGAAATCTGGGGCGGCAAGTGAAGCGAGCGGATGGCATGCGCGGCAGCCCGCCCGCTCCATCCGCCTGCTGCTGCCCGTTCGCCCGCAAGAGTTGGCGCTGGCGCCCCGCCAAAGTCCCGGCCGCGGCGGACACGGTATGCCGATCCCCTGCGCCGCAAGCGCTGCCGGCCGGGGCGGGGCGCCTCCATGCCTGGCGGCGAGGCTAGCCACATGGCGCAGGCCGAACTCTCGATCGTCATGCCGGTGCTCGACGAGGCACCGCAGATCGCGGCACGCCTGCGGGCGCTGCAGCCCTTGCGCGCGCAAGGCGTGGAACTCATCGTGGCCGATGGCGGCAGCAGCGACGGCAGCGCGCAACTGGCTGCGCCGCTGGCCGACCGGGTGCTCGCCGCGCCACGCGGCCGCGCCGCGCAGATGAACGCCGGGGCCGCCGCCAGCCGGGGCCGGATCCTGCTGTTCCTGCACGCCGACACCGCGCTGCCGGAAACGGCCCTGCCGGCGCTACGGCAGGCCATCGCCGGCGGCGCGGACTGGGGGCGCTTCGATGTGCGCATCGACAGCCGCCACCCTCTGCTGCGCATCGTCGAGCGCATGATGAACTGGCGTTCGCGCCTGACCGGCATCGCTACCGGCGATCAGGCGATATTCGTGCGGCGCGAGGTTTTCGAAAGCCTGGGCGGCTACCCCGAGCTGCCGCTGATGGAAGACATCGCGCTGTGCGCCGCGCTCAAGCGGCAGGCAGCGCCCGCCTGTCTGCGCGAAACCGTCACCACCTCGGCGCGGCGCTGGGAACGGCACGGCGTGCTGCGCACCATCCTGCTGATGTGGCGCTTGCGCGCGGCCTGGTTCTTCGGCGCCGACCCCGCGCGTCTGGCGCGCCGCTATGGCTACCTGCCGCATGCCGCCGGCGCGGATTCCGCACCGATCGGGATCGCCGTGATGGCCAAGGCGCCGCTTGCCGGCT
Source organism: Sulfuritalea sp. (assembly GCA_030696505.1). Lineage (GTDB taxonomy): Bacteria > Pseudomonadota > Gammaproteobacteria > Burkholderiales > Rhodocyclaceae > Sulfuritalea. The sequence continues at coordinate 8,451 of JAUYSD010000211.1, forward strand.
ACACCAAGACGCGCCTGATCCCGGCCTTGGGCGCCGCGGCCGCGGCGCGCCTGCAGCGCCGGCTGACCCTGCGCACCCTGGCCACCGCCCGCGCCGCCGGCATCGGCCCGGTCACGCTGTGGTGCGCCCCCGATGTCCGCCAGCGATTTTTCCGCGCGCTGCAGCGGCACTGCGGCGTCGAACTGCGCGTGCAGCCCGAGCTCGATCTCGGCGCGCGCATGGCCCGCATCTTCGAGGCAAACGGCAAACGGCCGCTGCTGCTGATCGGCACCGACTGCCCGGCCCTGACTCCCGCGCACCTCGCCCAGGCGGCGCAGGCCCTGCGCGAGGGCGCCGATGCCGCCTACATCACCACCGAGGACGGCGGCTATTTCCTGGTCGGCCTGCAAGGGCCGCATCCTGAACTGTTCGCCGACATCGACTGGAGCACGTCGCGCGTCATGGCGCAGACGCGCAGCCGCCTGGCGCAACTGGGGCTGCGCTGGCGAGAAGTCGCTCAGCTGTGGGACGTCGATCGCGCCGAGGACGTGGCGCGCTGGCGGGCGCTGCAGCAGGCCGAAGCGAGCCTTCCGCCGATCGGCGCCGGGGCATGAAGCGCCGGGTGCCGGTCGGCGACGGTAAACGGGCGTTCAGTTGAACCGGTCGCGCCCGGGTTGGTCGGCTCGCGCCAGGATGGCGGGCAGTTCATCGCGGACGAATTGCACCGTGCGCGGGTTCTCGATGAAATCGGCGGCGGAGGCGCCCAGCAAAATGCGCTCCGGCGCCAGCGGCTCGGATATCACGTAACCCTGCACGTAGTCGACGCCCATCTCGGCCAGCGCGTCCAGTGTCGGGATGTCCTCGGCCCATTCGGCGATGCACTTCATGCCCAGGTTGCGCGTCAGGTCGACGATGGCCTGGACAATGGACTGATTGGCGGGGTGCGCCAGCAGATCCTTGACGTAGGCGCCGTCGATCTTGATCGCGTCCGCCGGCAGGCTGCGCAGGTATGAGAAGGAGGTGTAGCCGGCGCCGAAGTCGTCCAGCGCGAGCTTGGCGCCGAATTTGCGCAGGCCGTCGATGAACTGCTGGGTATTGGCGAGGTCGTGAAGCGCCACGCTTTCGGTGATTTCAATGCACAGGCGTTGCACCGACGAGCGATGGCGCGCCAGGATGGCGAACGCCTCCTCGATGAACTTTTCGTCATTGAGCGACCCGCCGCTCAGATTGACCGACACGTAGCTGGAATGCTTCAGGTGCTGGGCGTTTGCCTCCAGCCACTCCAGGGTGGTGGACAGCACCCACTTGTCTATTGCGGCGATGCGGCCGTTGCGTTCCGCCGCCGGAATCACCTTCCAGGCCGGCACGATGGAGCCATCGGTGTCACGCATGCGCAGCAGCACTTCGAAATTCAGCGATCCATAGGGATCGCGCAGGGACATGATGGGTTGCATCAGCAGGAACAGCCCCTCCGGCTGCGACTTGCCAAGGCGGTGGATCAGACGCAACTCGTCCCGGTGCTCGGAAAACACCGACATGTCCCGCTGGTAAATCACCAGGTTCCCCTCGTGCCCGCTCTTGGCTTCACGGCAAGCGCGGTCGGCGAGCGACACGGCGTCGTCTTCCTTGATGCCGCGGGTAATCTCGACCAGTCCGATCGAGCATTTCACGTTGAACGCCCGCGCCCCTTCGGTGAACGGCCCCGTCGATATCGCGGTGATGATGCGGCGGCAGGTAGCCGCGGCGTCCTGCAGCGCGCCTTTCGGAAATACCACGACGAACTCGTCGCCGCCGACGCGGCCGAGGACCTGGCCCGGTTCCAGGGTTTGGTTGATGCGCTCGCAGACCTGACGCAACACCATGTCGCCCGCAATATGCCCGAACAGGTCGTTGATGAGCTTGAAGCGATCCATATCCACATACGCCAGCGCCATGGTTTCATCGTCGGCCAGGGCGGTGCTGCTGGCCACGAATACCCGCTCGATGCCGCGCCGGTTGAGGGCGACGGTCAGGGGATCGTGATCGGCCAGGAAGCGCAGCCGGGCGCTGGCTTCGATGCGTACCGTGATGTCCTGTACCGATCCCTCGATCCGGCCCTTGTCCATCGTGGCTTTGACCAGGAAGGACTTCCGGCGCCCATCGGCGCCGGCGCGACCGGTGAGTTCCATATCCTCGCCGGCCGGGTTGGCGACGAAGCCCTGCAGGCGTTGCCAAGCGCCTGCATCGAAATCGTCGCTCCACGGGCCGGCGCTTGAACTGCGTCCCATCATGGCTTTGTAGGCCGGGTTGCATTGCAGGATGTAGCCTTGGCTGTCCAGCGAGAACAGCCCGATCGGTATTGCCTCATAGGTATTGCGCAGTTCGTCCTGGGCCTTTCTTCGCTCCAGCTTTTCCTGCCTTATCTGCTCCGCGATCGCCAGTGCCGACAGCAGGCTGGACGACAACGCCGCTGTTACGCTATTGACGCTGCCGATCAGGTCGCGGAAGCCCAGGGCGGCGGCGAGGACTTCATTGAGGCTGGCCAGCAGAGCGATGGCAAGTCCGGCCCCATACCACATGGCGACCGTGGAACGCGTCAGTATCAGGATGCGTGCCAGGAGGAAAACGACCACAGCGATCGCGTAGGCGGTGCATACCCACAACACGGGCAGGTAGCTGGCGAAGGGCAGGGTCAATGCCGCCAGCAGCAGGGGCAGGCACAGCCACTGACCGATGCGTAGCAGCACAGTATTTTTCACCCGTTTCAGGTCGTCGGCAAACAGCCTGCTGAACAACATGATCGTCACCATGTAGTAGGCGACGGTGGTGATCTTGCGCATTGGCACGATCCAGTCCGGAGGGATCGATCCTTCCAGCCACTGCGTGTCCCATCCGGCGGTAAGCGCCGCCATGCGCAAATTGACCACCAGCCAGGCGGCGAACAGCACGTAAAGCCACTCGCGGCTGACGATCGCAGTCAGCAGGACGAACAGGGAAAGCACGATCAGGCCGCCGTCGAGCAGGCCCGAGTTGCGGTGGAACTTCAGTTCCGACAGGCTGAACTTTTCGGCCGGCCACAGGATCACCGAGATATTGCCGGGGCCGGTGTGTCTGGCGCGGCACAGGATCCGGACCGCGGATGCCGGCTGGCCGAGTTCCAGCGCAAAGCCGGTTCTCGCCACCTGCATGGCCCCTTCCGCGTTGCTGCGGTCCGCTGAGCCCAGGTGGCGAAAGTCCGTCGTCGTCCAGCAGGACGCGTCCAGGGCATGGCGCGAGGGCAGTTCGACGACCAGCGGCCGGTCGCTGGCCGGCACCTCGAAACTGAACCAAAAGGGCAGCTCCGAGCGGCGGGTGCCGAGTTCGGCCATCGCCGTCTTCCCGGCCAACTGCTGCAGGGCCTGTTGCGGCGTCAGGCTCGGCCGATCTTCCTGCAGCGCCGCAAATTCGATGCGGCTGGCGCCGTCCAGGGGGTACACGTTCGGCAACGAGACCAGTGCCACCAGCGATGCGATACCGATGGCGATCGGGACGCCATAAACGGAGAGTCGGTACAAAAACGTATCGACCGCCGCGCTGGCGCCCGAGCCAAGTAGTCGTCGCATACTTCGTACACCCAAAGAGATAGAACCATGGCAGTTTGCCGCCGTGATTCTACTGCCCAACTCCTACCGATTCAGTTCTCTGTCGACGTCACCGCGAATGGGAAACGCGTGCCGGCAAACGACAGGTCGACGGTCTGGCGCGCGTCGATATCCGGATGGCTGGTTTCAAAGACGAACTTATAGAGCGGATGCCCGACCCGACGCCAATTCTGCTCGGCGAGTTCGATGTTGAATGCCAGAACCCGGTGCGGAATATTTCCTGCGTGGCGCATCGGAATGAAGCCGCCTTCGGGAACAACATCCTTGAACAGCAGGGCCTCGTACTGGCGGTCCAGCGGTGAGCGCGCCGCGATCACCATCCACTCGATGCCCTCCATGACGCAATACTCGTAGTAGGCCTTGATCAACGCCGTCTTCGCCAGGCGCCCGGTGCGGCCGAGAGCCACGCCGTGGCGCGTGGCTTCCGCCTGGCTGCTTCCCTGCAGCCAGGATGGCAGTTCGATCGACTGCTCGAGGGCCAGCTTGCGGTAGCGATTGGTCTGTATCCGCATGGTTCCC
>JAUYSD010000245.1 GCA_030696505.1 Sulfuritalea sp.
TGCCGCCGGCGATCATGATCGGCTTGTGGTATCCGCGCATCTCGCCATTGAATTCCTGCTCGAAACTGCGGAAATAGCCTGCCAGGTTGGGCCGGCCGAATTCATTGTTGAAGGCGGCGGCGCCGATCGGGCCCTCGATCATGATGTCGAGCGCCGAGGCGATGCGCTCCGGCTTGCCGTAATCCGATTCCCAGGGCTGAACGTAACTGGGAATCCTCAGGTCGGACACCGAAAAGCCGCAGAGGCCGGCCTTGGGCTTGGAACCGCGGCCGGTGGCACCTTCGTCGCGAATCTCGCCGCCGGAACCGGTCGCCGCACCCGGAAAAGGCGAGATCGCCGTCGGGTGATTGTGCGTTTCGACCTTGGCCAGGATGTGCGTAAGTTCGTCGCCATACTCATAGCCGCGATCGGCGCGCGGGTAGAAGCGCCGGATGGTCGCGCCATCGATCACCGCGGCATTGTCCGAATAGGCCACCACCGTGCCTTCGGGATTCGCCTTGTGCGTCTCGCGGATCATGCCGAACAGGGACAGCGGCTGGTCGACGCCATCGACGGTCCAGCTCGCGTTGAAGATCTTGTGCCGGCAATGTTCGGAATTGGCCTGGGCGAACATCATGAGTTCGACGTCGGTCGGATTGCGCCCGAGCTTGCCGAAGTTCTCGACGAGGTAATCGATCTCGTCCTCGGACAGGGCCAGGCCCAGTTCGCGATTGGCGACGACCAGCGCGGCACGTCCGCCGCCGCGCAGGTCGACGCTCGTCAATGGCTGCGGCGCGACATGGTGGAACAGCGCCCGGGCGGCATCGATCGAATCCAGCACGGACTCGGTCATGCGGTCGTGGAGGCGTGTAGAAATTTCACGAAAATGCGGCGCCAACTTTTGCGCGACCTTGCCCGACGCATGGAAGGCGGTGCCGCGCTCGATGCGCTTCACGGCCGCGAAGCCGCAGTTCCTCGCGATGTCGGTGGCTTTCGAACTCCAGGGCGAGATCGTGCCCAGGCGCGGCGTGACCAGCAACAGTTCGCCGGCCGGCGGCGCCGGCAGCGTCGCCGGGATGCCCAGCAAGTCCTTGAGCCGGGCCGTCTCCTCCGCGTTCAGCGGCGCGGCCAGCTCGATGAAATACCAGTGCTCGGCGGCCAGGCCGATGCCGGGCACGGCGTCGCCGAGGGACTTTTGCAGACGCGCCAGGCGAGGCGCCGAAAACGCAGCAGAGCCCCGCAGGGCAAGGAATTCAGCCATGATGGACGGACCGGGGCGGGTAAGGGACGGGATGGAAATCCAAGGCGCGGAATTATACCCCGCCGCGTATCCCGGCCAGACCGATTGCCGAGGCCGAATTGCCTTGGAAGACCAAGCCTGAGAAACTCCGGAACGACATCACTTCTGCGGAATAGCCCTTACCCATGAACGCCTTCTCGCTCGACGTCGGCAGCGCCGACTTTCAGGACAAAGTCCTCGCCGCCTCGCACCATGCACCGGTACTGGTCGACTTCTGGGCCGAATGGTGCGCGCCCTGCCGCATCCTCAAGCCGATCCTGGAAAGGCTGGCCGCCGAATATGGCGGACGCTTTATCCTGGCCAAGCTCGACTCCGACCGGAATCAGGAAATCGCCGCGCGCTATGGCGTGCGCGGCATTCCCAACGTCAAGGCCTTCGTCAATGGCGAGATGGTCGATGAATTCACCGGCGCCCTGCCCGAAGCGCAGATTCGCGCCTTCATCGACGGCCTGCTGCCCTCCCCGGCCGAACCGCTGCGGGTCGCGGCACGCGAGGCGCGGGGGCGGGGCGAGGCGGAAGTAGCCTGCTCGCTGCTGGTGGACGCACTGCAGCTCGACCCGGCCAACGAGACCGTGCAGTTCGATCTGGCCGAAATCCACCTCGACCAGAAACGGCCGGATGCCGCGCAGGCCATGCTCGACGCACTCGCCCATCGGGCCAAGGACATGGCCCGCCTCGGCGCGCTGCAGGCCCGGCTCAAGCTCGTCGCCGCCGGGGCCGGCGCCGACCCGGCGGCGCTCGCCGCACGCATCGCCGCCAACGCCGGCGATCTCGATGCCCGCCTGCAACTGGCGCATGCGCTGGCCCTTGCCCATGACTACCGCCCGGCGCTGGAGCAACTGCTGGAAATCGTGCGTCGCGATCGCCAGTGGCAGGACCAGGCCGCGCGCAAGACCATGCTCGACCTGTTCACCCTGCTCGGCGGCAATGCGCAATACGACGATCTGGTGCGCGAATTCCGCGTCCAGCTGGCGCGTACCCTGAACTAGGCGGTTGTCAAGACTTGTCAGCGGCGGCCCGTACCGTTAAGGTGCGCGCCCTTGTCCGCCGCTTTCAGGAAACCCATGCCGCCATCCCTAGACTCGCGCATCGCGCAACGCATCGCCGAGGAACTCGGCGTCCGCCCGCAACAGGTGGCCGCCGCGGTGCAACTGCTCGACGAGGGCGCCACCGTGCCCTTCATTTCGCGTTACCGCAAGGAAGTCACCGACAACCTCGATGACACGCAGTTGCGCAATCTCGAAGAGCGGCTGAACTACCTGCGCGAACTGGAGGATCGCCGCGCGGTCATCCTCGCCTCGATCGAGGAACAGGGCAAGCTGACGCCCGAACTCGCCGCCGCCGTTGCCGCCGCCGAAACCAAGCAAAGCCTGGAAGACCTCTATCTGCCCTACAAGCAGAAGCGCCGCACCAAGGCGCAGATCGCGCGCGAGGCCGGCCTCGAAGCGCTGGCCGACGCGCTGTTCGCCGACCCGACGCTGACGCCCGAAGCCGAAGCGGCGAAATACGTGAATCCGCAAGCGGAGCCCGCCGAGCTGCACGTACCCGACATCAAGGCCGCGCTCGACGGCGCGCGCCAGATCCTGATGGAGCGCTTCAGCGAGGATGCCGCACTGCTGGCCAAACTGCGCAGCTACCTCAACGACTATGCGCTGCTGGCGTCCAGCGTGGTCGCCGGCAAGGAAACGGAGGGCGCCAAGTTCCGCGACTGGTTCGACTTCCGCGAAGCGATCAGAACCGTGCCCTCGCACCGCGCGCTGGCGCTGCTGCGCGGGCGCAAGGAAGACATCCTGCGCCTGGCCCTGAAGACTGAACAGGAACTGCGCGATCCGCCCGAAGCCTCGCCCTGCATCGGCATGGTCGCCAGCCATTTCGCGATCCGCGAACAGGGCCGCGCGGCGGACAAGTGGCTGCTGGAAACCGCGCGCTGGGCCTGGCTGGTGAAGCTCTCGCTGCACCTCGAAGCCGAACTGATGAACCAGTTGCGCGAACGCGCCGAGGAGGAAGCCATCCGCGTCTTCGCGCGCAACCTGCACGACCTGCTGCTGGCGGCGCCGGCCGGCCAGCACACTGTGATCGGCCTTGACCCCGGCATCCGCACCGGGGTCAAGGTCGCAGTGGTCGATGCCACCGGCAAGGTGGTGGATACCGCGACGATCTATCCGCACGAACCGCGCCGCGACTGGGAAGGCTCGCTCGCCGCGCTGCGCCAGTTGGCGCAGAAGCATGGCGCTGGCCTGATCAGCATCGGCAACGGCACGGCAAGTCGCGAAACCGACAAGCTGGCCGCCGAACTGATGCGCCGCCACCCGGAACTCAAGCTCACGAAGATCGTCGTCTCGGAAGCCGGCGCCTCGGTGTATTCGGCGTCCGAACTCGCGGCGCAGGAATTCCCCGAACTCGATGTGTCCTTGCGCGGCGCGGTGTCGATCGCCCGCCGCCTGCAGGACCCTTTGGCCGAACTGGTCAAGATCGAGCCGAAGGCGATCGGCGTCGGCCAGTACCAGCACGACCTCAACCAGTCGCGCCTGGCGCGTTCGCTCGACGCCGTGGTGGAAGACTGCGTGAACTCGGTCGGCGTCGATGTGAACACCGCGAGCGCGGCGCTGCTGAAGCGCATCTCGGGGCTCAACGCGACGCTGGCCGGCAACATCGTCAATTACCGCGACACCCATGGCGCCTTCAAGTCGCGCGCCGAACTGAAGGCAGTGCCGCGCCTGGGCGAGAAGGCCTTCGAGCAGGCCGCCGGCTTCCTGCGCATCAGCGGCAGCGAGAATCCGCTGGATGCCTCGGCGGTGCACCCCGAGGCCTACCCGGTGGTGGAGCGCATCCTGGCCGACATCCAGGCCGGCGTGCGCGAACTGGTCGGCGACACGCGCCGACTGCGCGCGCTGGATGCGCGCAAATACACCGACCAACGTTTCGGCCTGCCGACCGTGCAGGACATTCTCAAGGAACTCGAAAAGCCCGGGCGCGATCCGCGCCCCGAGTTCAAGACGGCGTCATTCCGGGACGGCGTCGAGGAACTGCGCGACCTGCAGCCAGGCATGTTGCTCGAAGGCGTGATTACCAACGTCACCAACTTCGGTGCCTTCGTCGATATCGGCGTGCATCAGGACGGGCTGGTGCATGTTTCGGCGCTGGCCAATCGTTTCGTCAAGGATCCGCACGACGTAGTCAAGGCCGGCGACGTGGTCAAGGTCAAGGTGCTCGAAGTCGATGCGGCGCGCAAGCGCATCGCGCTGACCATGCGCCTGGCCGATGATGTCCCGGCGCCGGGAACGCAGCCTGGACCAAGAGTTGGTGCTGGCGCCACGCCGAATCGTAACAACCTTGCCGGGAAGCGCGAGCCGGAAGCCGCCGGCGCCATGGCCACGGCCTTCGCCAAGCTCAGGCGCTAGGCACCCGGCACGCCGTCCGGATAAATGCAGAAGGCATTGCGCGTACTGTCCTTGACGCCATACAGTGCGGCATCGGCGTTGCGCTGCAGGCTCTCTGCATCCGTGCCGTGTTCGGGAAACAGTGCAATGCCGATGCTGCACGATATATGCGCAGTCCCGGCCTGCAGTTCGAAGGGACGCGCGAGGTCGGCGACGATGCGCGCCGCAATCTCCTCGACTTCGATTCTCGATCCGACCTCGGTCAGGATTGCGGCAAACTCGTCGCCGCCCAGCCGCGCCACGGTGTCTGCGGCACGCACGCTGAGGCGCAGGCGGCGGGCGGTCTCGACGAGCAAATCGTCGCCAGCGGCGTGGCCGAACTGGTCATTGACCGCCTTGAAGTGGTCGAGGTCGACGAAGCACAGCGCCAGGCTGCGTCCATGGCGCTGCCCCAACGCCATGGCAACCCGCAGGCGGTCGGCGAACAACGCCCGGTTGGGCAAGTCGGTCAGGGGATCGTGGTAGGCGCGGTGGCGCAGTTCTTCCTCCAACTGCTTGCTGCGCGTGATGTCGGTCAGTGTCGCCACGTAGCGCACCGACTGACCCGCATGTTCGACGCGGCTGATGGACAGCCAGACCACGAATTCCTCGCCGTTCTTGCGCCGGTTCCAGACTTCGCCCTGCCAGCGCCCTTCCCGATTTACGCCTTGCCAAAATTCGGCATAGAACTCCGGCGCATGGCGCCCCGAACGCAGCATCGACTCCGACTGGCCCAGTACCTCGCTCGCGGCATAGCCGCTCATTTGCGAAAAAGCCGGATTGACTTGAATGAATTTGCCATCCTCGTCGGTCACGATGATGGCCTCCGCGGCATTTTCGAACACCGCCGCGGCCAGTTCGCGATCCGTCAGTTGATGCTCCAGGGCCAAATTGGCCTGCGACAGGGCCTGGGTGCGCTCGACGATCACCCGCTCCTGCTCCGCGGCCAGGTTCTCCAGCGCCAGGACATGGCCGCGCGTGCGCGCCACCAGCAATTGCAGCAAGGCAGCCGCCACGCCGAACATCAGCAGGTGCACCGCTCCCGTGCGGATGCGGCCGGCGTCGCGAATCTGCAGCAGTTCCGCCGCCGGCATGGTCACGGAAATGCCGCCGCGGACTTGCCCCAGCTCATAACCCTGCTTGTTGTGGCACTGCAGGCAGGCTTCGGTCACCCGCAGCGGCGCCATGTAGCGATGCGCGGGCGGGACACCGGGAACCAGTTCAATGAATTCGGCCAGCCCCGTTTCGAAGCGGCGCAACGCCTCGGCTTCCCAGGCATCCGGTGCGTTGGCCGGCCGCAGCGGCTTGAGGCTGGTGATATGCAGCTGGATGCCATCGGCCTGCTGCGCGATCTCGGCGATTTGCCGGGTCATGTAGGCCGGGTTGACCATGGTCAGGGCAAGGCCGTCGCGCGTAACCAGATCGCGCCGCGGGTGTTCGAGCCAGGGGTTGGGCGGGGTGGCTGCTGTCACCGGCACATAGACGCCGCCATGGCGCGCATTCCAGTCGCGCGCCAACTCCACCAGGCGGAACAGGGCGGCCCCACGTTCGCGTGCCACCGACGCCATGTTGGCATCGGCCTGCCGCCAGTCCATGACGAAGGACGCCAACACGCCGATCATTACCACCGTGAAAAGGATCGGCGGGCGGGTCCACAACTCCGACAGACTGCCCCGCATGCAGGGGCGGCTCAATGGCGCGTGCATGCGCCATTATGCAGCAGGCAGGCGCGCCGCGCCCGCTGCGCGAGCCCGGCGATCAGCCCTTGATGCGCGCGACCAGAGCCTTGGCGTACTGGTCGGTGGTGGCGGTGCCGCCCAGATCGCCGGTGCGCACCATGTCCTTGTTGAGGACATCGTCGATGGCCTGGCGCAGGCGGTCGCCGAGGTCCTTGCGCTTGACGTGGTCGAGCATCATGGCGGCCGCCATCATCAGCGCAGTCGGATTGGCGATACCCTTGCCCGCGATGTCCGGCGCCGACCCATGCACCGCCTCGAAAATCGCTGCCTGCTCGCCGATGTTGGCGCCCGGCGTCATGCCCAGGCCGCCGACCAGGCCGGCGATCTCGTCGGAGAGGATGTCGCCGAACAGGTTGGTGGTGACCAGCACGTCGAACTGCCAGGGGTTCATCACCAGCTTCATGGCGCAGGCGTCGATGATCACTTCCTCGAACTCGAACTTGCCCTGATACTGATCCTTGTACATCTGCTGCGCGGTTTCGAGGAAGATGCCGGTCAGCGCCTTCATGATGTTGGCCTTGTGCACCACGGTGACCTTCTTGCGGCCGTTGGCGATCGCATAGTCGAAGGCGAACTTGAGGATGTTGCGGCAGCCCTGGCGCGTATTGATGCCGGTAGCCATGCCAACGGCATGGGGATCGCCGTCGATGGGAACGTAATGCTCGTAACCCATGTAAAGGCCTTCGATGTTCTCGCGGCACAGCACCAGATCGATGTTCTCGAAGCGCCCGCCGGGGATCAGCGACTTGCCCGGCCGCAGGTTGGCATAAAGCTTGAACTTCTCGCGCAGGCGCACGTTGGACGAGCGGTAGCCGCCGCCCGACGGAGTTTCCAGCGGGCCCTTGAGCGCCAGGCGGGTGCGCTCGATCGAATCGATCGTGGCCTGCGGCAGCGGGTCGCCGAAAGCCGTGACGCCGGCCAGTCCGGCGACACAGGTTTCCCATTGGAAGGGCGCGCCGAGGGCGTCGAGCACTTCGATAGTCGCGGCGGTAATCTCGGTGCCGATGCCATCGCCCGGAATAAGGGTGGCAGGAATAAGTGTCTGGGTGGTGCTCATAGGGATCTCCGGGGGGGGACTGCATGCAATGAAACGGCGTCTGGCGACGATCAGCCAACGATCGCCTGACCAGGAAGCCTGACCAGGAAGGATGCCACGGGTGGCTGAACAGCCGCTTACAGCGCCCGTGGCGGCGGCAGAATTATACGCAATCCCTATTCCGCCATACGCGGCATCTATTCGCGCCGAAGCTTGGCGCTGCCCGAGGACGGCGCCGGCTTACTGCGCCGCGCGCAAGGCCGGCAACGCCGACTGGCGCAGCATCGACGACGCTCCCAGCCAGCCGGCGACCACTACCAGCGCCATCCCGGCCAACAGGCCGATCAGCCACAATTCCGGCTGCGGCAGGTAGTCGAGACGAAACGCAAAGCGCGCCAGTCCCCAGCCGATCAGGCTGGCGGCGATGCCGGCGAGCAGACCGGCGAGTGCGCCGAGCGCGGCGAATTCGGCCAGCAGCGCGGAAGACAGTTGCCGGCTGCGGGCGCCCAGCGCGCGCAATACGGCCAGCTCGTGGCGGCGCTCGTCGCTGCTGGCCTGTAGCGCGGCGTAGAGCACCGCCAGCCCGGCCAGCACGGCGAAGCCGAACACCAGTTGCACGGCGCGCGCGACCTGGTCGATCGTCGCGTGCAACTGCCTGACCAGCGCCGCGACGTCGATCACGGTGATGTTGGGGAAGGCCCGCACCAGTTCCGGAATCGCAGCGGCCTGGTCGGCCGGCAGGTGGAAGCTGGTGATGTAGCTGGCCGGATAGTCGCCGAGCACTGCCGGCGGCGACATGACGAAGAAATTGACGCGCATCGAGTCCCAGTCGAGTTTGCGCAAGCTGGTGATCACGGCTTCGACCCGGTTGCCGGCGATGTCGTAGATCAGGCGATCGCCGAGCTTGAGTTTCAGGGTTTCGGCCAGGCCCTGCTCCACCGAAAACTCCGCGGCACTCGTCTCGCCATGCCAGCGCCCGCCGCTGACGGTGTTGCCTGCCGGAATATCTACCGACCACGACAGGTTGAATTCGCGGTCGACCAGGCGCTGGGCGCGGTCGTCCGTATAGCTCTCCGGCCCCACGGCCTGGGCATTCACCTGCACCAGGCGGCCGCGCACCATCGGTTCGAGCTGCGGCGCCGGCAGGCTGCGCGCCTTGAAGAAGTTGGCGATGGCGACCCGCTGATCGGGCTGAATGTTGATTGCAAAACGATTCGGCGCGTCGGCCGGCACACGGGCTTGCCAGCTGTCGAGCAGATCGCCGCGCGCCACTGTGAGCAGCAGCAAGGCCGTCAGCCCGAGAGCCAGCGCCACCGCCTGCACCAGCGTCGCCGCCAGGCGCCGGCGCAGATTGGCCAGGCCGTGGCGCCAGCCATAGCCGCGCCCGGCCGGACGCAGGCGGCCCAGCGCGGCGAGCAGCAGGCGCGCCATCAGGGCAAAGAAACCCAGTGCGGCAAGAAAGCCGGCCAGCACGATCAGGCCCAGGCGCAGGTCGCCGGCCATCCATAGCATCAGCGCCGCCAGCACCAGAGCGCCGAGCAGATAGGCGCCGATCGAAGCAGGCTCCGATCCGCTCCACTCGCGCCGCAGCACGCGTATCGTCGGCACCCGCTTCAGGCGCAAGAGCGGCGGCAGGGCAAAGCCGACGATCAGCGTGAGTCCCACCAGCAGGCCATGCAGCCAGGGCAGCAGCGAAGGTGCCGGCAGATGGGTCACCATCAAGCCCGCCAGCAGTTGCTGCAGGGCCGCCTGCACGGCATAGCCGACGCCGCAACCGGCCAGCGTGGCGGTCAGGCCGAAAATCAGGAATTCGCCGCCGTGGATCAGCAGCAGTTGCGCCCCCGATGCGCCCATGCAACGCATCACCGCGCAACCGTCGAGGTGGCGGCGCATGTAGCGTTCGGCGGCCAGCGCCACCGCCACCGCGGCAAGTATCACGGCCAGCAGCGCGGCGAGGCGCAGGAAGCGTTGCGCGCGCTCGGTCACGTTGCGCACTTCGGGCCGCGCGTTGTCCAGGCTTTCGATCTTTTCGCCGCGCCCGAGCTGCGCCGTCGCCCAGCTTTCATACGCCGCCACGGCGGGCGTCTCGCCGGCCAGATGCAGGCGGTAGCCGACGCGGCTGCCGTTCTGGATCAGGCCGGTCGCCGGCAGGTCGGCGAGGTTGATCATCAGCCGCGGCGCCAGCGCAAACACGTTCATGCCGCGATCGGGTTCCAGGGTCAGGATCGGGCCGCTTTGCACCCTGATGTTGCCCAGCGCCAGCGCGGTACCCGGCGCCAAACTCAAGGTCGTCGCCAAGCGCTCGTCGGGCCAGGCCTCGCCGGCTTGCGGCACGCGCGCCGTATCGGCATCGGCGGCGTTGAGCACGGCCGCGGTGCGCAAGGACCCGCGCAGCGGATAACCCGCCGACACGGCCTTGATCTCCGCCAGCACGGCCGCCTCGCCCAGGCTGACCATGCTCGGGAAAGTGGCGCTCTCGGCCTGGCGCAGGCCGCGTGCCGCCGCCTCCTGGCGAAAGCGCTCGGGCCACGGATGATCGGCGGTCAGCAACAGGTCGCCGCCGAGCAACTGGTGGGATTGCAGCTTGAGCGCCTGCTCGACGCGGTCGGTCAGAAAACCGACGCTGGTCAGTGCCGCCACCGCCAGCATCAGCGCCAGCCCAAGCACCGTGAGTTCGCCGGCGCGCCAGTCGCGCGCAAGCATGCGCAGGGCAAGTTGAATCGAAATGAAGATTCGTGTCACTTAACGAGGTGTCAACGAGGTATCAAGCGTACGCCGGGCAATTTGCCGAACTTGCGATCGAATGTGAGCAGTTCGCATCCCGCCTCCGCGCTTTCCGCCAGGATCATGCAGTCCGCAAAATCGGCATGACCGGTCAGACACTGCTGAAGCGCAACACGAAACATTTCCGGGCGCTGCAAATGGAAAGCGGGATGACCGGCGATCGCGCCCAGGGCGGCTTGCAGGCGCGTCTTGCTCAAACCGTAGGCGCTGACGAGAACCCAGACCGTCTCGATCTGCACGACCTGGGAGACGTACACCTCGCCGGCCTCGCTCACGACCTGCCGGGCAGCCCGACACTGATCGGAAGCGGTCGCATCATCGACCAGCACACGCACCAGGACGTTGGTATCAACCGCGAGCATGGCGCCTGCGACCGGCGGCAATCGCTTCCTCCATCTGCTCCAGCGTCGCTCCCTTTGCGCTTTTGACGATGCCGAAAACCGCCTCGATGGCGGTTTCCTGGCGCTGAAGAACGATCCGATCCCCTTCCGCGACAAAGCCCACGCGATCGCCAGGCTTGATGCCCAGCTTTTCGCGCAATTCGACGGGAATCGTGACTTGCCCCTTGGTGGTGACCGACGAACTCAGCATGATGAGCAATGTATTACGTTGTTAGACTGGTATTACTATAGCAGGTAGTAATACCTGAGGCAAAGCGCCTGATACGATGGACCGCCAAGCGGCCCTCGTATGCCATTACGCGGCCTTCGCCGCCTTTTTCAGCCAGGCCAGGGCATCGAGCTCCTGCCACAGAAAGAGCCAGTCCATCCGGTAATACCAGGCCTCGTCATCGCCGCCTATCTCGACCGTATCGACATCCAGTTCAGGCATGCGCGGCCGGGCCGCAATCAGGGTTTTCAGGATTTTCGGTCGTTGCCTGCGCGCCTCGGCGAGCGCAGCAGCCGCAGCATCGAGCCGGCCCATACGATGCAGGGCCAGCACGCGGGCATAGAGCATGGCGCCGAGGCCGTCATCGGGATAACGCTCGCAAAGCGCCAGGGCATCGGCAGCGCGGCCGCGCAGGATCATCATTCGCGCCAGGTTTTCGCGCAAACCCTGGTTGTCGTTCGGATTGAGCGTGGTCACCAGCCATTCGAGCAGGCGTACTCGTTCTCCGTCGTCGTCCAGCCGATCGATATGCCCCTCCAGTAAACGCAAGGCCGGACGATTTTCCAGCCAGCCCCATTCCAATCGACAGCCCTGGGCCTGATTGCTGGCGATCACGGTTTCCAGCAGGGTTGCGGCGTGGGCCAGCAACTTGTCTTCCATTTCCAAAAGCTCGTCATCGACATCGTCGTCGGTTTCGGCGCCATCGACGACCGCGACCACATCATCCATGATGCGGAAACTCTGCCAGGCCGACGGATTGGCGGCCAGCCAGTCCAGCCATTCGGTATCTTCCCAGGGAGACAAATCGTCGAGATCCTCCCCGACTTGCGGAAACACCTCTTCCCATTCCTGCTCCAGCGCACTCAAGGTCGGGTCCGCGGCCAGCTCGCCCGCACTGCCGTTCTTGGGACGCAATGCATAGTGGCACGCAGGCTCAGGCAGGTCTTCCAGCAGGTCGATCAGGGCGAGCGCCCATTCATCGCTTGTACCGAAGACATCGTCCGCATCATCCGGTTCGCCCGCCATCATGGCCAGCGCCGCTTCGGGGTTCTCGCTCATCGCACGCAGAAACTCCAGCAGCGGGTCGCCATCCTCGACCAGGCCCTGGCGCGTCAGACGCGTCAGCCAGAACAGCGCCCGGTCTTGCGCGCGCTCGATTTTGCCTTCGGCCGCCAGCATGATGACTTCGAGGTGCGACAGCGCCGGATTGTCGGGTTGCAGGCGCTGAGCCTGAGTGAAAGCCTGCCAGGCTTCGGGCCAGCGACCGGCATCGGACAGCATGGTGCAGCGGCGATGCAGCGCCGCGCATTTCAGTGTCGGATCGCCGGCGCCCAGCATGCGCTCGACCAGCGCCTCGCGCTCTTCCGGCAGGCCGAGGTGCAGGTAGGCATCGCCCAGCATGTCGAACGCCGCCTCGTGGCGCGCATCGAGCTTGTGCACGTCGGCGAGCAGCGGCACCAGGAGAAAGCTGACCTTGTCGGGATGGCCTTCCTGTAACCACTGGTCGGCAACGAAAGCCAGTTCCTCGGCCGAGAGATGGCGGAAAGGCAATGTCGCGTAGGCCGACAGGGGAAGGTCTTCGAGCACGTATTTGAGCAGGCTGAGACCCTGAGCTTCGAAGGGAGCGGCGCCCGTGAAGCGCCCGCAGCATTGCTTGTACTTCTTCCCCGAACCGCATTGGCAGGGACTGTTGCGCTCCTGCTTGGGCATGGGCAGCGGACGAAAGCCGTTGTCGGGACGCGGCACATGGTTCCAGATTTCGCGGAACAGCACGCTGCACAGCGCGCGGCGGGACTCGGCGTCGTTCTCCGCCGTGGCGAGGGCCAATTGCGGCGCCAGCTCGGGCAGAACCTCGATGAAGCGGGTGAGGCCCATCGTGAAATCGCGGGTGGCGCAGACCAGGCGGGTGGCTTCGCGTATCAGCCGGTCGATTTCGGCCCTGCTCTCGTCGTCGAACTCGATATCATCGTCTTGCATGCAATGCATCCTTGTCACTAAGTCCTGTTCCGCATCACCACGCCCGCATCTGTTCGATGGCCTGCTCGACGCGGTCGAGCGCGATGACCTCGATACCCTTGATGGCCAGTCTTGGCGCATTCGCCTTGGGCACGATGGCCTGGGTAAAACCCAGCTTGGCGGCTTCCTTGAGGCGTTCCTGGCCACGCGGCGCGGGGCGGATTTCGCCGGCCAGGCCGACTTCGCCGAACACCACCAGTTTGCCCGGCAGCGGCTTGTTGCGCAGCGAGGAAACGATCGCCAGCAGCACCGCGAGGTCGGCTGCCGGCTCGGCGATCTTGACGCCGCCGACAGCATTGACGAACACGTCCTGGTCGCCGCAGACGATGCCTGCATGACGATGCAATATCGCCAGCAGCATCGCCAGGCGGTTCTGTTCGAGGCCGACCGCCAGCCGGCGCGGACTCGGCGCCTGGGAACCGTCGACCAGGGCCTGGATTTCCACCAGCAGCGGCCGCGTGCCTTCCTGGGTGCACAGCACGCAGGAGCCGGCGACGTCGAGCGAGTGCTGCGAGAGGAACAGCGCCGAAGGATTGGCGACGCCGCGCAGGCCCTTCTCGGTCATGGCGAAGACGCCGAGTTCATTGACGGCGCCGAAGCGGTTCTTCACCGCGCGCACCAGACGGAAGCTGGAATGCGTGTCGCCCTCGAAATACAGCACGGTATCGACCATGTGCTCCAGTACGCGCGGCCCGGCCAGGCTGCCTTCCTTGGTGACGTGGCCGACCAGGATCACGCAGGTGCCGCTTTGCTTGGCGAAGCGCGTCAGTTGCGCCGCGCATTCGCGCACCTGGGCCACCGATCCGGGCGCCGACTGCATGGCGTCGGACCAGACGGTCTGGATCGAATCGATCACGGCCACCGCCGGGCGCAGCTTGACCAGGGTGGCGAGGATTTTTTCGAGGTTGATCTCGGCCAGCAACTGCATGCGGCCGACATCGATCTGCAGGCGCCGCGCGCGCAGCGCAACCTGCTCGCCGGACTCCTCGCCCGAGACGTAGAGCACGTTTTCGCTGGCCTGGGCCAGGCGCGCCAGGGCCTGCAACAGCAGGGTCGATTTGCCGATGCCGGGATCGCCGCCGATCAGCACCACGCCGCCTGCCACCAGGCCGCCACCCAGCACGCGGTCGAATTCCTCGACGCCGGTGGGCTGGCGCGGTTCCTCGCGCGGACGTATCTCGGCCAGCATCTGCAGGCCGCTGGCGCCGCCCAGCGCGGTGAAATTGCGCCCCGCCGGGGCAGCGGTTTCGACCACCGCCTCGACCAGGGTGTTCCACTGCCCGCAGCCCGGACACTGTCCCTGCCATTTCGGGGAACTGGCACCGCACTCGGTACAGGAATACTGGGTCTTGGCCTTGGCCATTTGTTGCCTAGTTGACTTCGACGACGGGCACGCGCGCGGCCAGGGCACAGAACATTTCGTAGGAAACGGTGCCGGCTGCCGTGGCGACGTCGTCCGCCGCCAGATACATGTCTCCCGCGCCGCCCCACAGCGTCACCGTGTCGCCAACGCCAACTGTTGACGGCAGTTCGCTCAGATCGACGCAGATCTTGTCCATCGAAACGCGGCCCAGGGTCCGCGTGCGCTGTCCGGCGACCTGCACCGGCGTGCCGGTCGGCGCATGGCGCGGGTAACCGTCGCCGTAGCCGCAGGCGACGATGCCGATGCGCAGCGGGCGTTCGGCGACGAAGCTGCTGCCGTAGCCGACCGCGGCGCCGGGCTCAAGATAGCGCACCGCGATCAGTTCGCTCTCCAGGGTCATTACCGGCTGCAGATCGAGAGCGACGGCGCTTTGCATGGCCGGGAAGGGCGAGGAACCGTAGAGCATGATGCCGGGCCGCACCCAATCCCCGACGGCCTCGGGAAAACGCAGCAAGGCCGCCGAGTTGGCCAGACAGGCGGGCAGCATGCGCTGGCCCGAAACCGAGCGGAAGCGATCGAGCTGCTGCTGGATGCCCCGCGCTTCGTCGGCATCGGCGAAATGCGTCATCAGCGTCACGGATTCCAGGCAGTCGGCCGCCACCAACCGGTCCAGCGCCACGGTGAAATCGTCGGCATCGAAACCGAGCCGGTTCATGCCGGTATTCAGCTTCAGGTAAACCGGCTGGCGCCGCGGCAGGCAGGCTTCGATCAGCGCGTCAACCTGCCACATCGAGTGCAGTACCGACGTCAATTCGAGTTCGGCGAACAGTGGCAGGTCATCGGCCTGGTAGGGGCCTTCCAGCATCAGGATGGGATGGGCGAACCCGGCGTCGCGCAGCGCCATGGCGCCTTCGAGTTCCACCAGGGCAAAGCCGTCGGTGACGTCGCTCAGGGCGCGCGCCACAGCCAGCAGGCCGTGGCCATAGGCGTCGGCCTTGACCACGCTCCAGATCCGGGCCGCGCCCACATGCTGCTTGACGACGCGGTGATTGTGGCGCAGCGCCGCCCAGTCCAGGCGTGCGCGTATCGGTCGCGACATTTCCGCTAGGCGGGCTTCTTCGCGATCAGGAGGGCATGCAGCCGCGCCGAAGCGAATTCGACAAAGGTGGCCACCAGCCGCGAGCGGAATTTTTCCTTCGGATAGACCATCGACAGCGTGCGGATCAGGCGCGGCTTGAGCGGTATCGCCACGATGTCGCCGAGCCGCTGTTCCTTGCTCACCGACGAACGCGAAGCGATGGCGAAACCGAGTCCGGTTTCGACCACGCCGTTCAACGCGATCGGACTGCCGAGTTCCATCACGACGTTCATCTGATCGAGCGATATGCCCGAACTGCGCAGGTAGTTCTCGGTGAATTCACGCGTGCCGGAACCCGGCTCGCGCGAAATGAAGGCATGTTCCAGCAGCTTCTGCGGCGTCAACTCCTTGTGCCGCGCCAGCGGAAAACGCGGATGGCATATCACCACCAGCTCGTCGTCGCAGCATACCTCGCACTGCAGATTCGGCTCATGCGACAGCGACTCGATGAAGCCGATATCGATGGTGTGCTCGATGACGCGGTTCTCGATCGATTCGGAATTGCCGACCATCAGCCGTGCACGCACGTTCGGATAGGTCGACTTGAATTCGCCGAGGATGCCGGGCAGCATGAATTCGGCTATCGTGGTCGAGGCGCCGACCATCAGGGAGCCGCCGATCTCGCCGGTCAATTCCGACAGGCGCACGTCCATTTCCGCACCCAGCCCGAGAATTCTTTCCGCATAGCCGAGCACGACTTCGCCGGCCGGCGTCAGGGTGATCCGTCCGTGACCGCGATCGAAAAGCCGGGTATTGAAATGCTCTTCGAGCTGCTTGATCTGAAAAGTCACGGCCGGTTGCGTCATGAACAGCACTTCGGCTGCCTTGGTGAACGACAACTGCTTGGCAACCGCGTGAAAAACCTGGAGCCGGCGATCGGCCATACCCACTACCTCCGGATAGAAGAATTGCTGTTTGGGCGGTATTCAATCACAAATCATCTCCCATGAGCGCATTTTATGTCCGCGGCGGCAGCGCTGCGGACGGTATCCCCTTGCGGGACATGTCCCCGCCGCGTCAGGCGGGGGTGTTATTCCATATAGATATGTCGGGATGTTGCATTGCAGCATCCCGATTGCACAGTTCTTTCGTGATATAACCCGGCAGGCCAAAACACGGCCGGACCACCGGCCACATCAATGAGCACAGGTTTCTACATCATCATGGCGGCGCAGTTCTTTTCCGCCCTCGCCGACAACGCACTGCTGATCGCCGCCATCGCCATCCTGCGCGACATGCACGCGCCGGCGGAATACGAACCGCTGCTGAAAACCTTCTTCACCGTATCCTATGTCGCCCTGGCCGCCTTTGTTGGCGCCTTTGCCGACTCGATGCCGAAATGGCGGGTGATGTTCATCAGCAACGGCATCAAGGTCTTCGGCTGCAGCCTGATGTTCTTCGACGTGCATCCCCTGATGGCCTACGCGGTGGTCGGACTCGGCGCTGCCGCCTATTCGCCGGCCAAATACGGCATCCTCACCGAATACCTGCCGCACCGGCTGCTGGTGGTCGCCAATGGCTGGATCGAAGGCCTTACCGTCGCTGCGATCATCCTCGGCGTGGTGCTGGGCGGAGCCCTGATCCGGCCCGAGATCGCCTACGGCCTGCTCGCGATGGATTTCCCGGTGATCGACACCGGCGTCGATACCGTGGCCGAAATGACGCTGATCATCGTTGGCGCGCTGTACCTGATCGCTGCATTGTTCAATCTCTATATTCCGGATACCGGCGTCGACCACAAGCCGCTGAAGAAGAATCCGGTCTATCTGTTCCATGAATTCAACCACTGCCTGAAACTGCTGTGGCGCGACAAGCTGGGCCAGATCTCGCTGGCCGTCACCACCCTGTTCTGGGGCGCCGGAGCGACGCTGCAGTTCATCGTGCTGGAATGGGCCAAGGTGGCCTTGAATCTCGACCTGTCCAAGGCCAGCATGCTGCAGGGCGTGGTGGCGGTCGGCGTGGCCATCGGCGCCGTGCTGGCAGCGAAAATGATCACCCTGAAGAAGTCGGTGCGCGTTATCCCGCTGGGCATGGCCATGGGCGTCGGCGTGATTGTCATGATCGGCGTGCGCGACATGTGGCTGGCGGCGCCGCTCTTGGTGCTGATCGGTATTTTCTCGGGCTTTTTCGTGGTGCCGATGAATGCGCTGTTGCAGCATCGCGGCCACATCCTGATGGGCGCCGGGCATTCGATCGCGGTACAGAACTTCAACGAAAATCTGTCGATCCTGATCATGACCAGCACCTACTCGGTGCTGCTCAAGGCCCACCTGTCGATCTACTGGATCATCGTGCTGTTCGGCATGTTCGTCGCCGGCACCATGTGGCTGGTGAGACGCCAGCACCAGATCAACCAGCGCGAGCGCGACGACGTCGCCCACCTCGACGACGCCGCGCATCACTCCTTGAAAGTCGGCTAGCGCAGGTCGGGTTCGAAGAACACCCACTGCGCGCTCGGAAAGCGTTCCTGCATGCGCGCCTCGACGGCGTTGATGGCCTCGACCATCTGCAGCCCGCTGCGGGTTTCCATGTCGCGCATGCGCGCCTTGACCGCGATCACCACCTTGTCGCCCCAGGCCAGGGTGATCACGTTCAGCACCTGTTCCACCTCGGCCTGGACCGCGACGAAAGCCTCGATCTCGGCGCGCAAAGCCGGTGCCGCCGATTCGCCGACGATCAGACCCTTGACCTCGACCATCACGGCGATTGCGATCACCATCAGCACGATGCCGATCGCCAGCGTGCCCAGCGCATCCCACAACGGGTTGCCGGTAACGACGCTGGCCGCCACCGCGACAAAGGCCAGCGCGAGGCCTAGCAGCGCCGCGATGTCCTCGCCGGCCACCACCATCAACTCGGACTGACGCGTCTCGCGGAACCAGGCAAGGAAAGGCTGGCGCCCGGCGATCTTGCGAATCTCCTTCAACGCGCCCCATAGCGAGAAGGCTTCCAGCACCACGGCACAGGCCAGCACCGCCATGGCGATCAGGCCGTGTTGCAGCGGCTGTGGATGCAGCAGGCGCTCGACGCCTTCATAGACGGAAAAGGCGCCTCCCATGAAGAACAGCATCAGCGCCACGATCATCGACCAGAAATAGGTGACGCGATGGTGACCGAGCGGAAAGTCGACGCTGGCGGGACGCCGCGCCTGCTTCAAGCCCAGCAGCAACAGCAGCTGGTTGGCGCAGTCTGCCGTGGAGTGGATCGCCTCGGCCAGCATCGAACCGGAACCGGTCCAGAAGGCCGCCACGTACTTCGCCACCGCGATGCCGAAGTTGGCGCCCAGGGCGTAAAAAATGGCGCGTATTGACCCATGAGCCGAGCCTTCGTTGCCGTGCGACATCAGTTTCCTTTCAGTGTCTTCATGGTGCGCCGCATGAAGCAGAGATCCTCCCAGGCCTTGGCCTTGTCCTGCAAGGTACGCAGCAGATAGGCGGGATGGTAGGTGACGATCAGCGGGATGCCGCGGTAGTCGTGCAGGCGCCCGCGCGCCGCACCGATCTTGACCTCGCTTTGCAGCAGCGTCTGCGCCGCGGGACGGCCGAGCGCGACGATCAGTTTCGGCTGGATCAATTCAATTTGCCGTTCCAGGTAGGGCCGGCAGGTCGCGGTCTCCTCCGACGTCGGCGTGCGATTCTCCGGCGGGCGGCACTTCACGGCATTGGCGATATAGACGTCCTCACCGCGCTTGAGGCCGATCGCCGCCAGCATGTTGTCGAGCAGCTTGCCGGCCTGGCCGACAAAGGGCTCGCCGCGCTGGTCTTCCTCTGCGCCCGGACCCTCGCCGACGAACAGCCAGTCGGCATGGCGATCGCCGACGCCGAGTACCGCCTGTTTGCGCGCTTCGCAAAGCCGGCAGGCACGGCAGGCAACAACGGCCGCGGCGAGTTCCTCCCAACTCAAACCGGCTTGCGCAGCTGCCACAGCCGGCGTGGGTTCCAGCTGCGACTCCAACTGCGGCTCCGGCGCGGCAGGCGCCAGGGGTTCCGCCGCCGGCACTGCGGCAGCCGTGGCGCGCAGTTTCCAGACCGGTCCCAGGCCCATCTCGCGCAGAATCTCGTCCTGCGTCATAGATCGCGCGCCATCACGATGGCATCCTCACGGCCTTCATGCGCCGGATAATAATCGCGCCGGCGGCCGATTTCGGCGAAGCCGTGGCGCCGATACAAGGCCTGGCCGCCGAGGTTGCCGGGGCGCACTTCGAGCAGCATGCGCGTTACCGCCTGCGCCCGCGCCTGGTCGAAAAGATGCATCAGCATGGCGGAGCCGCGACCGCAGCACTGCAGTTCGGGCAGCACGGTGATGTTCAGCAGATGCGCTTCGTCCAGTACCTGCATCATCACGGCATAGCCGGTCATTTGCCCGTGCTCCTGCGCCAGCCAGGCGCCATGGCCGGCCGCCAGGGAATCGGCAAAATTGCCGCGGGTCCACGGAAAGGCATAGATGCGCCGCTCCGCCGCCGCCACCGCATCGAGATCGTCGGCCGTCATGGCCCGGTAGCGCAGCACTAGCGGAGTCCGCCACGCGCCATGCGTTCGGCGGTGGTCAGCGCCACCTTGTCGCGCACGTAAATGGGCTGCGCCTGGGCAGCCGCGACCGCCCCGCCCCGGGCAAATATCGGCGCGGCGAGACGCAGCACGGCGGCGGCCGTCGGAAACACATCGGCACGCACTCCGGCGAGGTCCGGCTTGCCGGCGAGCAGCAAGTCGCCGTAGGCCGCGAAACCGTCGCCGACCGCCCAGAGGCCGGCAAGAGTTGGCGCTGGCGCCACGGCGGGCGGAAGGCAGGCAGGCGCCATGAGCTGTTCCACGCTGTCGCCCCCGACCCGATAGGCCGCGCTGTATACCTCGTTCATGCGTGCATCGAGGCAGACCCAGACCTCGCGTTCGCCGCAGGCCAGTGCCAGCGCTTCGAGGCTCGATACCGGCACTACCGACCGGTCGAGGCCCCAGGCCAGGCCCTGCGCCACGCCGCAGGCCAGACGCAGGCCGGTGAAGCCGCCGGGCCCGGCGCCGAAGGCGATGCCGTCGATCTGCGACAGCGCACAGCCGGCCTCGGCCAGCAGTTCATGCACCCAGGGCAAGAGCCGTTCGGAGCCGCCATTGGGCAACTCCTCGGCGCGCTCGATGAGCGCGCCGTCCTGCCACAGCGCCACCGACAGGCGCCGCGTCGCGGTCTCGAAGGCCAGCAGGCGCATGGCGGAAACAGTCAACTCCGCTGCCGCGCCTACTTGCGGCTGCCGAGAATGCCGCGCAGCGTGTCCTGGATATCGGCCGGAATCAGTACCGTCTTGGCATTGTCCGACGAAGCCAGGTTGCCGATGGCATGGATGTATTTCTCGCCCAGCATGTAGCGCATCGGCGCGTCTTCCGTGCCAATCGCAGCGGCGACGCGGCGGATCGCCTCGGCCGAGGCATCGGCCAGCGTGATCTGCGCCTCGGCCTGCAGGCGCGCGGCCTGCAGCTGCGCCTCGGCATTGAGGATGGTGGACTGCTTGGTGCCTTCGGCCTTGGTCACCATGGCCTTGCGCTCGCGCTCGGCCGAGGCCTGCGCCTCCATGGCCTTCTGCATCGATTCGGA
>JAUYSD010000327.1 GCA_030696505.1 Sulfuritalea sp.
CCCGGCTGCGCAGGGAGTTGGATACCCTCATGCAAAACCATCCGCAAGGCGTTGCCCAGTTCAAGGAGGTGGTGGAACGCTACGTTTCGTTGTTGCGGCAGCACATCATGATGGAAGAGAGCGATCTCTTTCCCCTGGCGCGCAGGACACTGACCGATGCCGACTGGGACGAAATCAATTCGGCATTTGGCGACAGTAGCGATCCGCAATTCGGTGACGAGTCGCGCGCCGAGTTTCGCGTCCTGCTCTCGCGCATCGTCAATCAGGCCCCCGAGCCGATCGGCTTCGGCCTGCGGGACGCGATGCCCGAACCCGACGCGCATCCTGTGCTGCTATCGGTTCAGGACCTGAGCAGCCACTACGGGCGCATCCAGGCTTTGCGCGGCGTCACGCTCGAGGTCAGGCAAGGCCAGCTGGTGGCCCTGGTCGGCGCCAACGGTGCCGGCAAGACCACGCTGCTGCGGGCAATTTCCGGCGTGCAGCGGGTGTCCGGTGGCGCCATCGGTTTTGCCGGCCATGACATCACCTACATGCGACCGGATCAGCGGGTCCGGCTGGGCATCTGCCAGGTTCCCGAAGGGCGTCAGGTGTTCGGTCCGCTGTCGGTGGAAGACAACTTGCGGCTGGGAGCCTATACGCGTTGCGACAAGAAGGCGATCGAGGACGACATGGAACAGATGTACACCATGTTCCCGATCCTGAAGCAGAAGTTCAAGCAGGCGGCGGGAACCCTGTCCGGCGGACAACAGCAGATGTTGGCGATGGCGCGAGCCCTCATGGGGCGACCGAAACTGTTGTTGCTCGATGAGCCCTCGATGGGCCTGGCGCCACTGCTGATCCAGGAGATATTCAACGCCATCATCAGCTTGCGCGAGCATGGCAAGACCGTGTTCCTCGTCGAGCAGAATGCCCAGGCGGCACTGACCATCGCCGATCGTGCTTACGTGATCGAGACCGGGGAAACTGTGTTGTCAGGTACCGGCAGCGAGTTGCTGAACAATGAGCAGGTGAAATCGGCCTATCTGGGAATCTGAATCGATGTGTTCGTCCCGGCGCCGTACCGCCAGCGCCGATTTTCAAGCAAATCGGCGGCGTGCATGGATGGGATGTACTTTGCGTCACCCTGTAGCAGATGCTGTCATTAAACCTATAAGGAGGAAACAACCGTGGTCAAACACTCACTGCGCAAGACCCTTGCCGTTGCCGCACTCGCAATCGGCGCCAGCCTGTCGGCATATGCCGCTGATCCGATCAAGATCGGCGCGGTATTGTCGGTCACCGGTCCGGCCGCCTTCCTCGGCGACCCTCAACTGAAGACCCTGCAGCTCTACGTCGAAAAGATCAACAAGGAAGGCGGGATACTGGGCCGCCAGCTGCAGCTGTTTCATTACGATGACGGCAGCGATGCGGCCAAGGCCAACGGCTTCGCCAAGCGCCTGGTCGATGACGACAAGGTCGACGTCATCGTCGGCGGCAGCAACACCGGCTCCACCATGTCGATGATTCCAGTTGTGGAGAAGGCGGAAGTTCCGTTCATGTCGATGGGCGGTGCCGTGGTGGTCGTAGAGCCGGTCAAGAAGTGGGTGTTCAAAACGCCGCATACCGACCGAATGGCAGCCGAAAAAATCTTCGACGACATGAAAAAGCGCGGCCTGACCAAGGTCGCGTTGCTCTCCGAAACCAGCGGATTCGGCGCCTCGGGGAAAAAGGAAAGCGAGATCATGGCGACCAAGATGGGCATTACATTCGTCGCCAATGAGACCTACGGCCCCAAGGATACCGACATGACTCCGCAGCTTACCAAGATCAAGAATACGGCTGGTGTGCAGGCCGTATTGGTGTTTGGTTTCGGCCAGGGTCCGGCCATCGTCACCAAGAACTACAAGCAATTGGGCATTGCCTTGCCGCTCTATCACACGCATGGCGTGGCCTCGGAAGAGTTCATCAAGCTTGCCGGTGCGGCGGCGGAAGGTGCTCGTCTGCCGTCGCCGGCGCTGCTGGTCGCTGAAAAACTGGCTGCCAGTGATTCGCAGAAGGGAGTGGTGATGGCCTATCGCAAGGCCTACATGGATCGCTTCAAAGAAGACGTGTCGACCTTCGGCGGGTATGGCTACGATGGCCTGATGATCGCCCTGGATGCCATGAAGCGTGCCGGATCGACCGACAAGAAGAAGGTGCGCGACGCCATCGAGGTCACCAAGGGATATATCGGTACCACGGGCAAGTTCAACATGTCCCCGACCGACCATATGGGACTCGATCAGTCGGCCTTCCGCATGCTGGAAATCAAGAATGGGGACTGGGTACTCTTGAACTAAACCAGGCCGACCCGGGGAAAGTTCGCGCCGCGGACTTTTTCCGGCCCTCTGGTACCACGCCAACCCGGGGGCAGAGCTCTCCACAAAGACTGGCTGGAGGTCCTGGCCAGTGTGGGCGTGATCTACCGCGACACCTGTACCAACCCAGTGTAAAGACGGGGTGACTCGTCACGGGTATTCAACGCCGGGATTTTGTCCTGGTAAATCAAGCGGCCTTGGCCGAGCAAGATTCAGGGAGTAGATAAATGACAGCGAAAGCCGGAGAAACAAAACTGCCGCATCTGTTCCAGCCGGGCAAGATCGGCAGGTTCGAAGTCAAGAACAGGATCAAGTACGGCGCCTGCTGCGTCTCCAACTACAACGGCCGCGACGGCACCATCACCCCGCGCGAACTGGCGCGAGTGCGCGTCATCGCCGGC
>JAUYSD010000332.1 GCA_030696505.1 Sulfuritalea sp.
CAAGGTGTCTTCGTCGAGGTCGCGGGATTCCGTAACGGCGTCCTTGCGAAACTCGATATACAAAGTGTCGGTGTCCTGAAAATACTTGATGTTCATCTCTCGGCTCCTCGATCGAAGAAAGCATTGTGCACCGTTTCGTGATCTTCCAACAGAACGACACGCAGCCAGCGATCGCCTGCCTCTGAAATTCGCGCCCAGCGCCTGATTCGACCATCCTGCTGAACTTCCTCCCGCTCCGGTGCGCTGATCGTATGCTCGATCCATTCGAGCAGTATCGGTGCCCTATCTGGCCGCTGGCGCATTGTCAGAAAGTACTGGGTAAATTTCATACGTCGTATCCGGCGAAGAACTTAGCGACCTCTGTTTCACTGGCGAACTCGCCACGATCCGCAGCGGCTGCACGTGCCTCCAGCACATTCAAATAGTCTTGTGCAGCGGCGGACGATGCCGTCAGCGCTTCATCGATGATTCCTGCTTCGTTGCATTGAGCCTTCGTGCTGACAATGATGGTCCGATTCATTGGAATGCTCCACAACCTGGTATCGAGAGTTCAATATAACCCGTTGGCGGTCAACAACTCCCATTGCCGTTCGATGGCAAATGGGTTTATGCATCGCCAGTTGCATATGTGTCCGCCCAATTGCAGATTTCAGTCAGCACTTCCTGCACGGGCCGCCCAGTGATCATGAAACGGCTACCGTTTCGCCAGATACCCAAGTTAAACGCGCCGGCGTTCGACTGTTGAAGAGGGTAGTACCTATTTTTAGGCTCATCATGCATATCGTCCATGACCAAGAGACGCCTCGGTCCTAGAGGGAACGTAACGATTCCATCCGGCGTGCCAAAACCAACAACGTCACGCGACAGGTGCTGGACTGCGACGGGCTTATCCGACGTTACGAAAACGTCGGTCTCCGCGCACACGATTGACCAGCGCTTTTTCATCAGCATTTCCGCAATCTGGGTCGCTTCGGAACGGACGATGCTCGCAAAGAATTTGTCGTGGTCATTCTTTCCCCATGAACGGAACTCATGCCACCCCCCCACCTCCACCGGAAACGGCCTTCCCTCTATTTCGAAATATTCACAAGCCGGTGTTCCATCGGGCCGGCTTGGCATGTTCGCAAGGAATACCACAAGCTGCTGATGAATAGTCTCAATCATCCTGCGCGTCTCAGGATTTCGCAGATGCATGACCGCAACGAACAGTGAAACACCTTTTCTTATTGCCGAGTCATCGAGACGAACGAACCCTTCGGCAAGTTCCTTCCACACCAGTCCAAGCGTCGCTTCAAGTCTTTCCAACTGATCTTCCAATCCCCAATCGCGACTTCCGTCCGGCTCAAGGGGTGCATATAGATAGCGCTTGCCGCAAACATTTCGGATCCATGTCGGGGTTTCGTCTTGGTCCGAAGCATGCTTCGAAAATATCCAGACTTGGGGCCGTTCTGCGCTACGAGTTTCAGGTGTGGCGAAGTATCGAAGATAGAACTCAGGGACCCAATGCAAATGTTTTCTATTGGAGTCGTTGCACGGCTGCGAGTCACGAGTCATTAAAGGACTTATCCCATCCACCTGCCGTCGTCCAAGCGGCGGGCGCGGCCGAGGGCTTCGAGGGCTTTGATGATGTCGGGCAGGCGGGATTTCCAGCGGCCGCGGCCGCTGAAGTTCGCGGCGAGCTGGGTTTCGGTTTGGGCGGTGCTTGAGTCGGCGAGGATGCGGGCAACGGCGGCCAGTTGCTCGGGCAAAGTCTGCGGCCATGCTTGTAGCAGCGGAACGCGGGCTGGAGCCGGGAGACTCGTGGCTTCGTCAGATTTTTCGGATTTGCCAACTGAGCTTCGCCCCGAGCCTCCCGACTCCAGCCCGATGGCCGCCTGTGCCGCTTGCGGGTTCTGGAATTCGGGGCGCAGCCATCTGACATGGCCTTGCGCTTCCTCGGCGCGGCGCTCGGTGTTGAGCGCGACCAGGCGTGCGAGCAGGGTTTGTTCGTCCCCGGCCCGGCCAATGAGGTCGTGCCAGCCGTAGGCGTCGAGCACGGCGGCATCGAGTTCCTCGTGCAGTTGCTTGAGCACGGCGACGAGGCCTTTTTCGTGGATGACCTTTTCTTTCGCGTTCAGCGGCGTTGCATTCGCCGTGTCGCCAGCGCCAACTCTTGCGAGCACGTTGTAGAGCCCGGTCAGCGTCAGTTCGGCGTGCGCCGCAAGCACGCGCTTGCGGTGGGCATCGATCTGTTCGGCGAGGTCGCGGATGCGGGCTTGTTGCTCGGGTGTGGCGACGGGGAAAGGGAAGGTTTCGAAGCAGCGGGATTTGTTGTAGCGCGGTCGATCTTCCAGCGTGCCGCCCTGCGCCAGTGCCCAGACCACATGGGTGCGACTAGACAAAACACCGAGAAAATATGCGTCGCTTTCCGCGATAGCAATCAGCGCATCGTCGGGTGCAATCGCAGCGTCGAGGAACTGGAAGACGCGATGCTTGGCAGTGACAACCGTAGCGATATAGCGCGACAGGCCAAACAATGCAGGACGCAAATCGGAACGCGGCTCTCCGAATATCCACCAGTTATCGCGATAGCTGGCACGATTGTTGTGGTCACGCTCGGGCTTCACCCGTTCCAGCACCCATTGGTAGGTCGTCGGCCAGCGGCGACGCACTTCGTCTGAGTCATGTCCATAAAGGTCGATCACGCTGACGCCGCGCGGCCGGTCGGTCAGATCGCGGCCGTTGCGATAAGGCTTGATCGGCACGTCGGCTTCGAGGCGCGCAGCTTCTTCCGGCGTGACGATAAAACCAGCGCCATGCAGTTTGAAGCCCGGTGAACTGATGCCACCGTTCGCGCGCAGGGCCTGTGCCGCCGTCACGTCAGCGCCGACTTTCAAATCCGCGTGAATTCTGCCGCTACGCTCGGCCAGTTCCACCTCCAGCCCTTCGCCTTTGCCTTCGCGCTCGGCGCTCACGTTGCACAGCCGGCCCTCGCCCGCGCCGGGTGCGGCGACGGTCATCGCGATGCGCACCGCGGCACCGTCGGCGCTGTCCACCCAGGGATGGTCGGGCACGGCGAAGGCCAGATGCAGGCCCTGGTCGAGCGCGCCCTGCACCACGCGGCGGTTGAAAGTCTGCGTGATGCTGTTGGTGGTGATGAAACCGAAGCGCGCCAGCCTGCCCTGGGCGACGAATTGCGCGGCATGGTGCCACCAATACATGACGAAATCGGCCGACTCGGGCACTGCCGGCCACGCCCCGCGCAGCGCATCGGCATAACCGTCACCGAGTGCATCACGCAAATATTTCGCGCCGAT
Source organism: Sulfuritalea sp. (assembly GCA_030696505.1). Classification (GTDB taxonomy): domain Bacteria; phylum Pseudomonadota; class Gammaproteobacteria; order Burkholderiales; family Rhodocyclaceae; genus Sulfuritalea. Next base: position 3,297 of record JAUYSD010000332.1, read on the forward strand.
GAAAGGCGGATTGCCGACCACTACATCGGCCGCCGGCCATGCCGCCTGGCGCGGATTGCGGTAGCGCTCCAGGGCTACGCGCGCGGTTTCGTCCGGGACCTGTTCGCCGGTGACGGCATGCTTCTTCATGCTGCGCCCGTCCCAGCGGCTGACGGCGATGCCCTGGTCGTCGAACACGTGGTCGAGGCCGTCGTGGGCCAGCACGGCATCGCGGCATTCGATGTTGCGGAAATCGCGCAGCACCGGGTTCGGCAGGCTGGCGCCCGAATTTCCCTTGCTGATTCTGAAGTGCCATTGCAGATAGCCGATCCACAACACCAGTTCGGCGATGGCCGCGGCGCGCGGGTTGAGTTCGAGGCCGAGAAACTGGTGCGGGTCGACGGCGAAGCCTTCGGTTTCGAGCTGGGCCTGACCCTCGCCGAGATCGTGCAACTGGTTCAGCACTTCGCCTTCGAGCCGCTTCAGGTGTTCCAGCGCGACGTAGAGAAAGTTGCCGCTGCCGCAGGCCGGATCGAGCACGCGCAGGCTGCACAGGCGATGGTGGAAGGCGCGCACTTCGGCGATGGCGGCCGATTGCTTGCCCTCATTGGAGAGCAGCACGGCGGCGCCCTGCACGTAGGCCCAGCTCTGGCGCAGGGGTTCGATCACGGCGGGCTGCACTAGGCGCTCGACATAGGCGCGCGGCGTGTAGTGCGCACCCAGCGCGTGGCGCTCCAGCGGGTCCAGCGCGCGTTCGAGCAGGGTGCCGAAGATGGCCGGCTCGACCTGGGTCCATTCGGCATTCGAGGCTTCGATCAATAGGGCGATCTGCGCCTTGGTCAGCGGCAATACGTCGGGCTGCTTGAACAGCTTGCCGTTGAAGCGCGGCAGGGTCTTGCGCAGCACCACCGAATAACCGCCGACATCCATCTCCTTCCACAGCGCGCCGACCAGCGGCACGAATTGCGCGGTATCGTCCTTCAGGCTCTTGAGCAGTTCGGTAAAGCTGCCCTTGGGGATGAGTTGCACATCCTCGGCGAACATGCTGAACAGACAACGCGTGAGAAAGCCGGCGACGGTTTCGGCGGCGTGGCCGCCGGCTTCCAGGGACTTGGCGACGTCGGCCAGATGGGCGGCGATATCGCGGGTAACCCGCGCGGATGTCGTGGCCGGGTCGAGACTCAGCGGATCGAGCCAGACCGCGGCGAGGCGGGCGCGCAGGGCCGGGTCGCGCAGGTCGGCCAGGCGCAGCCGGTGCGAACGCGGATCGGGAAAAGGCGTGTAGGTGGCGCCGCTGCGGGTGAATTCGGCGTACAGCTCGATGACGTGGCCGACATCGACCACGACAACAAAGGGCGGCCGGCCCTCGCCGGCCGGCAGGGCGCGGGCGTAGTTCTCGGCCTGACTGCGGGCGCGCAGCAGGGCGTCGTCGAAGCTCCTGGGTGTTGCCCCCGACGCCGTGGCGCCAGCGCCAACTTTCAGTTTCTTCGCTTCGAGCACGAAGGCGCCGCGCCTGTAGCAGTCGATGCGGCCTTCCGAACTGCCGCCGTCGCCGTGGCGGAACACGATGCGCCGCTCGAAGACATAGGCATTGTCCGCGGTATCAGCGCGCGCCGGATCGGGCACCGGCACGTCGAGCAGGACGCAGAGTTCGCGCACGAAGCTCTGGGCGTTGGCCAGCTCGCTGCCGTCGGCATTCTGCCAGCGGGCAATGAAATCTTCGACAGCCGGCGCGGAAGTGGATGCGGCATTCATGATGCCGGGATTGTAACGGCGATCCGGCCGCGTCGCCGCTGCGACGGCGCCTTGCCCGCTCAGGCCTTGTTGGCGCCGGGCGGCGCGCCGGTATGCAGGTGGATCTGGCCGACGAAAAGCATGGCGATGACGGTGGCGCCGATCGCCAGCCAGCCGACATTGCCGTAGCCGACGATGCGCCCCGAGGCGTCGGCGGCGATCATCGCCCCGCCCAGCCAGGACGCGCTGCCCGATGCCAGTTGCTGCACCGCGCCGTTCATCGACAGGAAGGTGCCGCGCAGGCGCGGCTGCACGGCGGAAGTGACGATGGCCATGGCCGGCACCATGCGCCCCGGGACGAAAATGAAGAACACCGTGGACCAGACGATCATGAGCCACAGCGGCACCGGCCCAAGGTGGGTCTGCACCAAGAGCGGCAGCATCGAGCACAGCGCCATCCAGCGATAGACGCGGATCTTGCCGTGGACATCGGCCAGGCGGCCGATCAGACGCGAGGTGAAGAAGGTGGCGGTGCCGCCGAACAGGTAGATCAGCGGAATGTCTTCCTGGCGGATGCCGACATTGGCCGTGACGTAGATCGTGATGTAGGGAATCACGCTGAAGCCGGAGAACATGATCAGGGCCATGAACAGCAGCGCGCGCAGATGGTTGGCGTCGCGCAGCACGGCGGCCATGGCCGCCAGCGGATGGGCGCGTTCGGTTTCCGAGACGATGGCGCCCGGCAGATGGCCGCGCAATGCCGGAAGCATCTTCCAGCCCAGCAGCAGGAAGCCGCAGGACAGCGCGGCGATGAAAATGAAGGGAAAGCGCCAGCCGAAATGGTTGGCCAGATAAAGGGACAGCGGCACGCCGGCCACGGTCGACAGCGAGAAGGCCGACATGATGGTGCCGCTGGCGCGGCCGCGGCGCTCGAAGGGGATCAGGTCGCCGACCATGGTCTGCACCATCGAACCGAGTACGCCGCCGAAGGCGCCTGCCGTGCCGCGCGCCGCCAGCAGGGTCCAGTAGCCCGGCGCCAGGCCGCAGGCCAGCGTGGCCACGGCGAACAGGGCGAACATGGTCAACAGCAGGCGTTTGCGCTCGAAGCGGTCGACGAACATCGCCGCCAGCAGGCCGGTGAAGGCCGCGGAAAATGTGTAGGAGGAAACCAGCAGACCGAACTCGTGGGTGCCGACGCCGAGTTCCTTCATCAGGATCGGCCCCAGCGGCATCATGATCATGAAGTCGAGGATGTGGGCGAACTGGACCCCGGCCAGGGTCAGCAGCAGCACGCGTTCGCGGGCGGGATCGAGGGCTGCGGGCGTTGCGGGCGGATTCATCGCGGCGTGTGTTGAAGAGTTGGCGCTGGGGCCACGGCGCGCTAGGGCCGGCCCAGGGCGCCCGGCGCCTGCAGCCGCGCCCGCCACCATTTCTGCGCCTCGCCTTCGCCTTCGAGGTTCCAGGCCAGCCACAGCGGCTCGTTGGCGCGCACTTCGGCGACGTCCCGGGCGACCAGCTGGCGCTGAGTCAGTGCGGCGTCGATGCGGCAGCGCGGCAGGAAGCCGTAACCCAGCCCGGCGATTTGCAGCGCGATCTTGGCCTCGATGTTCGACACGGTGATACGCGACTGCCCGGCATGCAGGCCGATGCTGCGCGTCGGCAGCAGGCGCGCGCTGTCGGCGACGACGATCGCCGTGTGCGCGCGCAGGTCTTCGGGCGTCAACGGGCGGTCGATGCGCGCCAGCGGGTGTTGCGGTGCGACGCAGAAAATGAATTCGATGTCCTGCAGGCGTTTCGCCTGCTGGGCGAAGCCGGAAGGCGGATCGCCGACGGCCAGGATCAGGTCGGCGCGGCCTTCGCGCAGGGCCTCCCAGCTGCCGGTCATGACTTCGGTGCTGATGCGCAGGCGCGTGCCGCAGTCCAGCGCCTCGAAGGCGCGGATGTCCTCGACCAGGGCCGCGGCGGGCAGCAGCGAGTCATGCACCAGGCGCAATTCGGATTCGTAACCGGTGGCGATGCGGCGCAGGCGCGATTCGAGATCGGCGGCGGAACGTAGCAGCCAGCGGCCTTCCCTGAGCAGTTCGCGGCCGACCGGGGTCAGCGTGACGCGCGGCCCGCGCCGCACGAAGAGCTGGAAACCGAGCTGCTCTTCGAGCTTGGCCACGGTGTAGGAAATCGTCGAGGGCACCTTGTGCAGGGCTTCCGCCGCCGCGGCAAAAGAGCCGCCGCGATCGATGGCATCGATGATTTCGATCGCGTCGAGCGTCAGCTTGAGCATGGGGAAAGGTTTAACATTCGAAAAATTCGACTATAGCTCGCGAAAAGTTTCGTCGCTGAATGCCTTGCAATCGTTGATACTCGACCTTGGCTGAGTATTCAACACACGCTTTACCGAGGCATTTCCGAGAAGAATTCTAGCAGCGATCATCGGCAACATCGAACATTTAAACCGGAGGAAACACCATGTCCCACACAGTCGTCGTTTATCACAGCGGCTACGGCCACACCCGCAAGCAGGCCGAAGCCGTGCACCAGGGCGCCGCCGGCGTCGCCGGCGCCACCGCGGAGCTGCTCGAAATCAGCGCGGAAGGCGAACTGCCGGCCGGCGGCTGGCAAAAGCTCGAAGCCGCCGATGCCATCGTCTTCGGCGCGCCGACCTACATGGGCGGCGCCTCGTGGCAGTTCAAGCGCTTCGCCGACGCAAGCTCGAAGCCCTGGTTCGGCGCAAAGTGGAAGAACAAGGTCGCCGCCGGCTTCACCAACTCGGGCTCGATGAACGGCGACAAACTGTCGACCCTGCACTACCAATTCACCCTGGCCATGCAGCACGGCATGATCTGGGTCGGCACCGGCATGGTGCCGGCCAACACCAAGGCCGCCACGCGCAACGACGTGAATTGGCTCGGCTCCTTCGCCGGCGCCATGGCCCAATCGCCGGTGGATTCCAGCCCCGAGGAAGGCCCCCTGTCCGGCGACCTGGAAACCGCGCGCCTGTTCGGCGCCCGCGTCGCCGAAACCGCGGCGCGCTGGAACCGCTGACCCAACGCTCATGGCTTCGGTAAGCCACCTCGCATTATGAGATTTCGCACCTTCGATGGGCTCAAAGCTGGCAAATGGGCCCGCCCCTCCCATCCTCCCCTCGCGGGGAGGCTACCGACTGGCTCGCTGCGCTCGAACCTGGCAAGTCGCGCTTGGCGAGGCATTTCACCTTGATCACGACCGAAGGAGACAGACATGCTCGAACTGCGCAAGGCCTCTGATCGCGGCGTCGCCAACTTTGGCTGGCTGGCTTCGCGCCACACGTTTTCCTTCGGCCACTATCACGATCCGCAGCAGGTCGGCTTTTCCGACCTGCTGGTGATCAATGACGACCGCGTGGAACCAGGCATGGGCTTCGGCACCCATCCGCACCGCGACATGGAAATCTTTTCCTACGTCCTCGAAGGCGCGCTGGAGCACAAGGACTCGATGGGCACCGGCTCGGTGATCCGCCCCGGCGACGTGCAGATGATGAGCGCGGGGACCGGCGTCAGCCACAGCGAGTTCAATCACTCGCGCGAGGAAGGCGTGCACTTCCTGCAGATATGGATCGTGCCGGACCGGCTGCGCGTCGCGCCGCGTTACCAGCAGACGCATTTCGCCGACGCCGAAAAGCGCGGCCGCCTGCGCCTGATCATTTCCCCCGACGCGGAAAACGGCGCGCTTGGCGTGTATCAGGATGCTCGCGTTTATGCCGGCCTGTTAAGCGGCGCCGAGCGCGCCGAATTCGACTTGGCAGCCGGGCGCTACGCCTATGTCCATGTCGCGCGCGGCGCGCTGCGCGTCAATGGCATCGCCATGGCGGCCGGCGACGGCGCCCGCGTGCGCGAGGCCGGCCGACTGATCTTCGACAGCGGCGAGGATGCCGAGGTGCTGGTGTTCGACCTGCGCCCTAACGAACTGCCGGAACGCTGAGCAAGCCGGAAAGTTGGCGCTGGCGGAACGGCGATAGGAATCAAATCGGCTCAGCGGCCCATGGGGCCACCGGGACCCATGGCACCTCCAGGGCCCATTGCACCGCCGGGACCCATGGCACCGCCGGAAGGCCCTCCCGGTCCGCCGCCCATTGCACCGCCGGGCGGGCTCATGCCCATGCCGCCCATGCCGCCGCCAGGGCCCGCACCCATGCTGGAGCCGGAGCCCATGCCATTGCCGAAGCCGCCGACGGCGTTGTCGCCAGCCGTTCGGGCATCGACGCCGGGTTTCGTGTCGGATCGAGCCACGCCGGTTTCCGCCGTGGCCGCACCGGTGCCCACTGTTGCACCGGCCGCCGCAGCGCCGGGCTTGCCGGCTCCGCCGGTCGTCTCCGGATCGCCAGCGCCTGCGCCCGTTGTTGTGCCAGCGGCGCCAACCGCCGTGGTCGCGCCATTCGAACCGGCCTTGGGCACGTTGGGTTTCCCGCCACCGCCATTCGAAGCTGATACGGCCGCGCCAGCGCCGCTCTGACCGGAAGCGGTGGTACCCGTGGCGGCCAGGCCCTTACCGTTGGTGGCCGTGCCTGCGGTACCGGTGCCGTTCGTGCCGGTGCCGCTACCGCTACCGCTACCGCTACCGCTACCGTTGGTGCCCGTTCCATTGCTGGCGGTTCCGGTGGTTCCGGCAACGGTCTTTTCCGGTTCTCTGCCCGAATCGCTCGTGCCGCCTCCTGCAGTCCCGACACCCGAAGTGCCGCTACTGCCGGTGCCGCTCGTGCCCGTTCCAGTGGCTCCGGCTCCCGTGGTACCCGGCCCACCGGGTTTCTTTGGATCGTCGATGACCACGGGTGGCTTGCGCGGATCGTCCGGGGGCGGAGGCGGTGGCTTGCGTGGATCGTCGATGACCACGGGCGGCTTGCGTGGATCGTCGATGACCGGCGGCTTGCGCGGATCGTCGCTGACCGCAGGCGGCTTGCGCGGATCGTCCGGGGGCGGAGAGGGCGGAGGGGGCGGATCCCCCGCACCCTCCGTGCAACCCAGGGCCGGTCCTTCGGCGCATCCACCTGGAGGTGGCGGGGGCGGCTTTCTTGGATCGTCCGTCACCTGGGGCGGCTTGCGCGGATCGTCCGGCGGCGGGGGCGGCGGGGGCGGCCTGCGCGGGTCATCGCTGACCGCAGGCGGCTTGCGAGGATCGTCCGGGGGAGACGGCGGCGGCTTGCGCGGATCGCCAGGACCACCAACACCGGACGGGACGTCGGCAGTGCCGGGATCGGTGTTGCTGGTGTATGCAATCGTGCCGTCGTCGTTACGCCGCAACATGCCGGCGATGGTCCGTCGTCCATCGACGGTGATCGACTGAACGCTCTGACCGACGATCGTCAGTTCGTATTTGCCCGGCGTCAGCCCGGTGAATTTATAAATCCCGTCCTTGTTCGTCACGGTCGCAAATTCGCTGCCGCCGGACTGGCTCTTGACGATGACCTTGATGTTGGGAAGGGGCTCACTGGCCGCCAACGCAGCCGGGCCCCAGCACATCATGCCCAGGCCCGCGAAAAGCGCGAGCATCAGGCGCGACAGGGGTTCTCTGTTCTGTCCGCCGCCTACCGAATCGGGATCCTGTTGGTCCATTTCGCTGTTCCTCGCTTGATCGGTGCGGCATCATCAACATTCGCAAAGCCCCGGTCGGGGCGTCGCTTTCTCAACCGATCAGGCGGTGAACAGCTTTCGCGGCAAGGGCAAATATTTCGCTATAACGCGCTTCCCGCGCCGCCGGCGCCGCCTCCTCCGAGCGCGGGATTGAGCGCAGGATTGGACGAGAAAGGGCCTGAACCCGGAGTTTGCTGATTGAATCCACCACCGAAGCTCTGGCTGCCGGAGCCGCTGGTCGGCGCACTGAAACCACCGCCTATGCTGCTGGCGCTGCCCATTCCGCCGCCCGGACCCATGCCGGTTCCGCTACCAAAGCCGACAGGGGGTGCTGGCTGAGGGGGCGGCGGGGCAGCCCCGGTCTGGCTCGGTTCCGGCTGATCCGCGGCTGCCACCGCACCCATCGAGAGCAAGGCATATGCGATTAGCGCAATTGCGGGACTGAACTTCATATGAATCTCCTGTTACTGGAGTTGAATCTCGGTTGCAAGAGGCTTTGCCTACTGTCGCCGCGAGACGAACGAGGCATGGAAGCCATGCAATAAGTCAATAACTGAAGCTCACGCCAAGCGACAGGACGTGGTTGGTGTAAGCCGTTCCGGCGAAGTTCGAATCGTTCTTCATGTAGGCGTAGCCGCCGTTGAGATACCAGTTCTTCGACATCCGCTCGGTGACCTCGGCGAACAGGGTTTGCGTCGTGGTATTGAACGTCACAACGCTTTTGAAATCGCGCGCGGAGTGACTGTAGCCCAGGTTGACGAAGGTATCGGGGCGCGGCAGGTAGCCCAGGTTCAGGCCGTAGGTCACGCCGGTATAGCTGAACGAAGCGAGATTGGCCTTGTTGTCCTCATAGTCGGCAAGCCCCTTGAGCCACAAGGTCTGGTTCAATTGCTTCTTGATTT
>JAUYSD010000087.1 GCA_030696505.1 Sulfuritalea sp.
TCAGGTGGATGCTTATCTCGACGAATTCGTGTTCCGATTCAACCGCCGAACGTCTCGTTCGCGCGGCCTGCTCTTCTATCGCCTGATGCAACAAGCCGTCGCCACCTCAACGATCACCTACGACGACATCAAGAGCAAAAACGCAAGGAAAGCCACTTAGTGGAGCTAAGTGGATAGCCAATTTTTTCGTACAGTACATTAAAAATCCGGCGAACGCCAGCGCTGGAAACAGCGGCCGGCAAGCCCCTGAGCGCGATGCGGCCATTTATAGGATAATTCGCCCCGGTCGTCGGGAGAGAGTGACTCCCACCGTCACCGCCGAAGGCGCAACCCCCAGGAACCGCTCAGGCAAAAGGACCGACGACGCTGCACAAATCTGGAGAGCGGCAGCTCATTGCAGCATTGTGAAGCCTGCCCGCCGACGGAGTAAATCTCTCAGGCGCCAAGGACAGATAGGGGATGTGACGGAGCCCCGTCGCGCCCGTTATCGTTTCCGTCCGAGGATCGCCATGCCGCTACGTACTCCCCTTTACGACTCCCATCTCGCCGCCGGCGCCAAAATGGTCGACTTCTCCGGTTGGGAGATGCCCATTCATTACGGCTCGCAGATCGAGGAACACCACGCCGTGCGCCGCGACGCCGGCATGTTCGACGTCTCCCACATGTGCGCGCTGGATCTCGCCGGTCCCGATGCCCGCGCCTACCTGCGCCACCTGCTGGCCAACGACGTGGCGAAACTCGTCACGCCCGGCAAGGCGCTTTACTCCTGCATGCTGAACAGGGCGGGCGGCGTGATCGACGATCTGATCGTCTATTACTTCAGCCCCGAGCATTACCGCGTCGTGGTCAACGCCGGCACCACGGACAAGGATGTGGCCTGGATGCGCGCCCAGCTCAGCGGGGTGGACGGCGGCTTCAATGCCACGGTGATGGTACGGCGCAAGGGCAGCGAGGATGCGGTGACCCTGATTGCCTTGCAGGGCCCCAATGCGCACGAGCGCCGCAGCACCGGCGTCGATGCCGTGGCGATGATCGCCGTGCAGGGTCCCCATGCGCGCGAGCGTTTCTGGACGGCCTTCCCCGACAGCCGCGCTGCCACCGAGAAACTGGAGAATTTCCAGGCCACCGAATTTACCTCAAGCCAGGGCGACTGGCTGGTCGCCCGCACCGGCTACACCGGCGAGGATGGTTTCGAAATCACCGTGCCGGCCGAGGTGGCAGCCGAGGTCTGGCAGGCTCTGCTGGCGGCCGGGGTGAAGCCCTGCGGCCTGGGCGCGCGCGACACGCTGCGGCTCGAAGCGGGCATGAATCTCTACGGCCAGGACATGGACGAGAGCATCTCGCCCTACGAGGCCGGCCTCAAGTGGACGGTCGACCTGAAGGATCCCGCACGCGATTTCATCGGCAAGTCGGCACTGGTCGGCGACAGCGCCCGACACTTGCACAACGAGTTCGCCGGCCTGCTGCTGCTGGATCGCGGCGTGCTGCGCGCCCACCAGAAAGTCATCACGCCGCTGGGCAGCGGCGAAACCACCAGCGGCAGCTTTTCGCCGACCCTGAATCAATCCATCGCACTGGCGCGCCTGCCGGTAGGCGTCGCCATCGGCAGCGAAGTGGAAGTCGAAATCCGCGACAAGCTGCTCAAGGCGCGCGTCGTCAAACCCACCTTCGTCCGCAACGGCAAACCCCTGATCTGAGGAATTAATCATGAGCAACCCCAGCAACCTGAAATACGCCGCCTCCCATGAATGGGCCAGGCTCGAAGCCGACGGCACGGTCACCATCGGCATCACCGACCACGCCCAGGAAGCCCTTGGCGACATCGTCTTCCTCGAACTGCCGGCCGTCGGCCGCGTGGTCAAGGCCGGCGAGGAATGCGCGGTGGTCGAATCGGTGAAAGCCGCCTCGGACATCTATTCGCCGCTGTCGGGCGAAGTGGTGGACATCAACCAGGCTGCCGCCGACGCGCCGGAATCGGTCAATGCCGATGCCTATGCCGCCTGGTTGTTCCGCATCAAGCCGTCCAATCCGACGGAACTCGACGCCCTATTGAGCGCCGACGCCTACGCCGCGACGCTTTAAGCCATCGTCATGCACGCCGAAAACCTGACCATACCGCTGACCACCCTCGAACACCGCGACGAATTCATCGGCCGCCACATCGGCCCCGACGAGCATGCCATGGGCGGCATGCTCGCCTCGATCGGCACTGCCTCGCTCGCCACGCTGATTGCCGAGACGGTGCCGGCGACCATACGCCTGCAACGCCCGCTGGATCTGCCGGGGCCCATGCCGGAGCACGCGGCGCTGGCCGCCCTGAAGGCCGTCGCGGCGAAGAACGTGGTCAAGAAATCGCTGATCGGCCAGGGCTACTACGGCACGCACACGCCGCCGGTGATCCTGCGCAACCTGTTAGAGAATCCCGGCTGGTACACCGCCTACACGCCCTACCAGGCCGAGATCGCCCAGGGCCGCCTCGAAGCGCTGCTCAACTACCAGCAGATGGTGGTCGACCTCAGCGGATTGGAAATCGCCAATGCCTCGCTGCTCGACGAGGCCACCGCCGCCGCCGAGGCCATGACCATGGCACGGCGCATTTCCAAGACCAAGGGCAATGTCTTCTTCGTCGATGAAGCGGCCTTTGCGCAGACCATCGACGTGATCCGGACCCGCGCCGCGTATTTCGGCTTCGAGCTGGCCTTCGGCAAACCTGAAGAGGCTGCGCAGCGCGACGACGTGTTCGGCGCCCTGCTGCAATACCCCAACGCGCGCGGCGAAATCGTCGACCTGACCGCGACGATCGCCGCGATCAAGGGTCGCGGCGGTGTGGTCGCCGTGGCCAGCGATCTGATGGCGCTGGTGCTGCTGAAATCGCCCGGTGAAATGGGCGCCGACATCGCACTTGGCTCCTCGCAGCGCTTCGGCGTGCCGATGGGCTTCGGCGGCCCGCACGCGGCCTTCTTCGCCACGCGCGAAGCCCATGTGCGCTCGATGCCGGGTCGCATCATCGGCGTCTCGAAAGACGCGCGCGGCAAGACGGCCTACCGCATGGCGCTGCAGACGCGCGAACAGCACATCCGACGCGAGAAGGCCAATTCCAACATCTGCACCTCGCAGGTGCTGCTGGCCAACATGGCCGGCATGTACGCGGTGTGGCACGGCCCCGAAGGCCTGCGCCGCATTGCCGGGCGCATCCATCGCCTGGCCGCGCTGCTGGCCGGCGCGCTGGGCGTCAGCGGGCGCTGTTTCTTCGACAGCTTCGAATTGAAAGTTGGTGCTGGCGAGACGGCAAACTACCTCAAAGCCGCCAGCGACGCCGGCTACAACCTGCGCCAGGTCGATGAGGCGACGGTCGCCATCAGCGTGGACGAAACCACCACGCGCGAGGATGTCGCGACGCTGCTGAAAATCTTCGGCAAGAACACGCCGGTCGAGGCGCTCGACGCCGCGCGGCCCCGCGCCATCCCGGCTTCGCTGCTACGGCGCGAACCGATCCTGAGCCATCCGGTGTTCAACACGCACCACACCGAGCACGGCATGCTGCGCTACCTCAAGCATCTGCAGAACCGCGACCTGGCGCTCGACCACGCGATGATCCCGCTCGGCTCCTGCACCATGAAGCTCAACGCCGCCGCCGAGATGATTCCCGTTTCCTGGCCCGAATTCGGCCAGATGCATCCCTTCGCGCCGCTCGATCAGGCGCAGGGCTATCGCGAGCTGATCACGGGCCTCGAAGACCAGCTCAAGGCGATCACCGGCTTCGATGCCGTCTGCATGCAGCCGAACTCCGGCGCCCAGGGCGAATACGCCGGCCTGGTGGCAATCCGCCGCTATCAGGCCGCCAACGGTCAAGGCAGCCGCAATATCTGCCTGATTCCGAAGTCGGCCCACGGCACCAACCCGGCCACGGCGCAGATGTGCGGCCTCGACGTGGTGGCCGTGGCCTGCGACGACAGCGGCAACGTCGACGTCGAGGATCTCAAGGCCAAGGCCGCGCAACACGCGGCGCAGCTGTCCTGCCTGATGATCACCTACCCCTCGACGCATGGCGTGTTCGAGGAGGCGATCAAGGAAATCTGCGCCGTCATCCATGCCCACGGCGGGCAGGTGTACATGGACGGCGCCAACCTCAACGCCCAGGTCGGCCTCTGCCGCCCGGCCGACATCGGCGCCGACGTCTCGCACATCAACCTGCACAAGACCTTCGCCATCCCGCACGGCGGCGGCGGACCGGGCATGGGCCCGATCGGGCTCAAGGCGCACCTCGCACCCTTTGCGCCGGGGCATTTCTCCCTCCCCATCCCCTCCCCAGCCCTCCCCTTGAAGGGGAGGGAGGGCAGTTCCTCCCCCTTCAAGGGGGGCGAGGCGGGACTTCGCGACGCATGCGTCGCGCCGCCGCAGCCGGCTGGCTGTGCAAAGCCAGCCGTGGGCCGCGCAGCGGTCAGG
>JAUYSD010000196.1 GCA_030696505.1 Sulfuritalea sp.
TTGTCGACCACGCCGATGTGCTCGACCAGCCAGGTCCTGACCAAGACCATCATTTCATCGCTGACGTCCTGGCGGATCGAGTGCTGCTTGATCGTCGCCAAGTCGGCGGAGAAGGCCCGATGCGCGGCGATGTGGGCGTCCAGCTCGGGATAGCCGTGCAGGCGCAGCAGCGCCTCTTCGACGGCGAAATGTATGTTCATGAAATTGGTCAGCTCGACGATCGCGAAATGCACGGCCGACCATTTGTCCTCCGAGGAAACCGCCAGTTCGAGGCGCGCCAGGACATCGAAAAGCACCTGATGCTGCGCGTCGATTTCGTCAATTCCGGTAAGAAGGCTGTCGGTCCAGCTCATTGGCGGCTCCAGGCTCGTTTGCAGCACCCGGATCATTGTAGCCGTGATTTGTGCTTGATCCGGATCAAGCGTCGTCAGGATAATCGCCCGTCACAGCGACGCTTATAATCGCCGCTTGCGACAAGCCCGCGCGCAGCCATTCGATGCAGGAAACCCGCCATGGATGATCTGGACTTTTCAGCCAAACCCAGCGCTCCGGTACGCACGCCGGCGGCCGACCCCGGTCCCAGGAGCGAGACGGCCTCCCTCTACGACCCGAAACTGGCCCTGGCGTTTTTCCGCCTCGCCGGAACCCTGGAGCAGCTTCCGGCCGGCCAGCAGATATTCGTCGAAAACGAAAAGGCCTCTGGGTTCTTTTCCAAGGGCGCCCGCATCTACCTGCTGCTCGACGGCGACGTGACTTTGACGCTAAAGGGCAAGCCGCTGGAACTGGTGCTGCCCGGCGAGATCTTCGGCGAAATGGCGGCCATCGCCGACATCCCGCGCAGCGCGACGGCCACGGCGCGGAAGAACTGCCGCGTGCTGTCGCTCGACGAAAAGCAATTCCTCGGCTCGCTGCAGCAGATGCCCGATTTCGCGCTGATGCTGATGAGCGTAATGGCGCAGCGCCTGCGCCGCGGCCTGGCGCGGCTGGCCGCGGCGAAAAAGACCGCCACCGAGGTACTCGAACACAAGAACACGCTGGACAAGAAAATGCTCGCCGAATTGCAGCAAGCGCTGGGCGACCCGACGCCCAGCGCGGCCAGCGCCGGTCAGACCGTGGTCACCAAGGGCGCCGTGGGTGCCTGCATGTTCGTCGTCACCGAGGGTCGCATCGCGATTTCGGTCGACGGCACGGTGATCGAGCATGTCGGACCGGGCGGTGCCTTCGGCGAAATGGCGCTGGTCGACCGCACCGGCCGCTCGGCCACCGCGACGGCGGAAACCGACAGCGCCTGGCTGCTGATCGGGCGCAATGAATTCCTCGCCATGGTCAAGTCGCGGCCGGCCTTCGGCATTGCGCTGATGCGCTCGATGAGCGCGCGCGTGCTGCACATCGGGAAACTGCTCGGCGCCTGAACGCCGCAGCCGACGTTCAGGAAATCTGGTCGAGCGGCCAACGCGGCCGCACCGCGAAAGCGCCGCCGCGATGCGGCGCCTCGCCCTGCAGCAGACGCTGGCTGCCGGCGAAAGCGATCATCGCTCCGTTGTCGGTGCATAGTTCCAACGCCGGATAAAACACCCGGCCGCCGATCTTCGCCATGGCCTCGTCGAGCCGCTGGCGCAGGCGCCGGTTGGCGCCGACGCCGCCGGCCACCACCAGCGCCGAAAGTTGGTGCTGGCGACACGCCGCGACGGCCTTGGCCGCCAGCACCTCGGTCACCGCTTCCTGGAATTCCGCGGCGAGATCGGCGCGGTCGGCCTCGCTCAACGCCTGCGCCCGCGCCGCGGTCAGCACCGCCGTCTTGAGGCCGGAAAAGCTGAAGGACAGATCGCCGCTGTTCAGCATCGGCCGCGGCAGCTTGTAGCGCCCGGGCCTGCCCGTCTCCGCCAGCTTGGCCAGCGCCGGACCGCCCGGATAGCCCAGCCCGAGCAGCTTGGCGGTCTTGTCGAAGGCCTCGCCCGCCGCGTCGTCGAGCGATTCGCCGAGCAGCCGGTAGTCGCCGACGCGCGCCACGCGCATCAGCTGCGTATGCCCGCCGGAGACCAGCAGGGCGATGAAGGGAAAGCTCGGCGCATCCTCGGCCAGCAGCGGCGACAGCAAATGTCCTTCGAGATGATGCACCGGCAGCACCGGCACCCCCAAAGCCATGGCCAACGCCTCGGCGAAACTGGCGCCGACCAGCAGCGCACCGGCCAGCCCCGGCCCCGCCGGGTAGGCGATCGCGTCGATGTCGCAGCGCGTGCAGGCGGCCTCGGCCAGCACGCTCTCCAGCAGCGGGATCAGGCGCCGCACATGGTCGCGCGAGGCCAACTCCGGCACCACGCCGCCATAGGCCTCGTGCATCGCCACCTGGGTATGCACGGCATGGCCGAGCAGCCCGCGTTCGGTGTCGTAGAGCGCGACGCCGGTTTCGTCGCAGGAGGATTCGATGCCGAGGACTTTCATCGGCGGCATTCTACCGGCAGGGCGGGCGCGGCCCCGCCCGCTTAAAACAGCGGCATCTGCGGCGTCGCCGCAGGCGGCGGGCGAAATGCCGCGACATCGAGCGCAAGGTAGGGCGCATCCAGCCCCAGCCGGCGCACCGCGTTGCGAAAGCGCTGGGCGATGATCTCGGCCAGCGGCCCGCTGCCGCGCTGGCGACTGCCGTAGGCGCTGTCGTATTCCTTGCCGCCGTGGAGCTGGCGCATCAGGCTGTACACATGCTCGGCGCAGCCCGGCCGGTGGCTCTCCAGCCAGGCACGGAACAGCGGCTTCACTTCATGCGGCAGGCGCAGCAGGATGTAACCGGCGGAAGTCGCGCCCGCCTCGCGCGCCGCCGCGAGGATGTTCTCCAGCTCGTGGTCGGTCAGCGCCGGGATCAGCGGCGCCACCATCACCGCGGTCGGGATGCCGGCCTGCGCCAGCGCCGCAATCACCGAGAGTCGACGCTGGGGAGACGGCGCCCGCGGCTCCATCGCCCGCGCCAGATCGGCATCGAGCGTGGTGATCGAAACCGCGACATGCACCAGATCGCCGCGCGCCATCTCCGCCAGCAGGTCGAGGTCGCGCAGGATCAGCGCCGACTTGGTGACGATGGTCACCGCATGCCGGGTTTCCGCCAGCACTTCGAGGATGCCGCGCGTGACGCGCAGGCGGCGCTCCACCGGCTGCCAGGCGTCGGTATTGATGCCCAGCGCCACCGGCCGGCAGACATAACCGGGCTTGGCCAGCTCGCGGCGCAGGGTTTGCGCGGCATCGGCCTTGTAGGCAATCCTGGTCTCGAAATCGAGCCCCGGCGAGAGCCCCAGGTAGGCATGCGAAGGCCGCGCGAAACAGTAGGCGCAACCATGCTCGCAGCCGCGATAGGGATTGATCGAGCGATCGTAGGGAATGTCCGGCGAGTTGTTGTAGGTGATGACGGTCTTCGCGCTATCGACGATCAACTCGGTGGCCGGCGCTTCCTCCTCCTCGATCCACCAGCCGTCCTCTGCCGCCTCGCGCTGCCAGGCGTCGAAGCGGCCATCGGGCGAAATCACTGCACCGCGGCCTTTGCGGGCGAGGTTGGCTTTCATACTGATATTGTATCCAGTATCGACAGAGGCTTGCCGGGTTTCGCCCCGGCGGGCGACCTACTTTCTTGCTCGTGCAAGAAAGTAGGCAAAGAAGCACGCCCCGCCTCCCTGGCCCTGCGGGCTGCCCTCGCTGCGAAAGCTTCGCCGGGCCGGTCGCTAAACTAGCCGGCCAAAAAGCTGCCGTCGTCGGACAACGCGCCCGGACTTCCCCCGGCGAACCTTCCTCGCTCGGCGGGTCAGAGGGGGAATGAAAACCGTCACGCGTGCTAGGTCGCGACGAAATGTGACTCGATGCTGGCCCGTTTGGCTACTTACTGAATGCTATGGCCTCGTGTTTCTCGTAGGAGTACCAAGTTGGCAATGCTCCTAAGATCACTCAAAATGTAGTCGTAACCAGCCTTGGCCGTTAGCTTTTTAAGCTTCATGCACTTCCCATAGTATTTAAACCTCTCCTTCTGCACCTTATCCTCGGGTAGAAAGCAACCAAAGTGGGCAGCGGCATTTCTCATCGCGTACCAAAATTTCACCATTTCCAATAAAGAGTGCTGAACTCTTTCGCCGCCTATCATGACCACGTTTGATTCGCCAACGTCTCCGGCAAGCTTATGTGATTTTACGAGCTCGAATACTTGGTTTCTCGGGCCAGCAATTTTCTGTGGCGTTCCATCGCCCAAGAGGATTGGATCACCATTGAAATTGAGTAACACCTCTTCTTCATCATAGTTCTTCGATTCAGCAACTGCCTCCAGAAACTGCCAGTATCGAAGATATTGGAAGTCGGGCTGCTCTTCGCTTCGCGCATTGCTGTAGAGAAGATAGAAGTACCGCATCTGAGCGCTTTTCGTAATTGCATTCACTGACGCTTCAATCGTTTCTGCGTTTTCTCCGGAGATTGCTCCACCGGCCAGGTTTCCCCGATAGATGGGTTCCTCTGTAAATAACTTCGCTTTGTCAGCGTCAATGTCATAAACGATTGAACAGATAGTCTCTGGTGTCGCGCCTCGATGCGCTGAAAGGGCGTGCCCAAGCATAAAAGCTCGACCACGACAGTAATCACGGGCCACCTCATTGGAGGGTGCGTAGATCACTGGAAAATGCACGACGCAAACTGGCTTGCTGCGTCTGCTTATTTCCTTTGCATCGTCAGTGTATGGAAATTTGAATTTCAGTTCGGTACGTGTTGCCAGGAAATCATGGGCTATGGCGAAGCTGTCGTGGGCATCCAATCCATGAAATGGAACCACCTCCCATCTATCAAAGCGCAACCTACTTGTAACTAGAACACCGACCAACAAAGTAAACACGCAGTAGCGCTTGTTCTGTTCGGGTGGAGTGCCAATTGCTGAAATGCCCTCGAGAAAATGGGCCTCTCTTTCGTCCTCCTTCGACTTAATCATCGCTGCCAAATCATGTCCCTTCTGAACCGCCGCACCAATCGGAAGTACCTCAAGAAATACACGCGGAAAGTCTGTTCCAGAAACTATTTGTAGATGATCCGGCGTAGTGCCGGCAATTCGCGGCGTGTGAAAGGTAACAACCTTTACCTCGAAAACTCCCGCTGGAAGCTGCGCTGAATCAATCGTGATGCAAGCCACATTACTATTTGCATCGTCCATTGGTGCCCCTGATGCCCAGACCATTGCTGGGTTATCGACCCCGCAGCTAAAAACATCAATCTGAAACTGGGAGTAGTTCTTTATCGATTCGGACCCGATTGTTACGAGCACTTTTTCGCTAGAAACAACTATGGGTTTGTCGATAGTCAGAGTATTCGGTTGCATATGCAGAGGTCCTCCAATGCGTTAGTGCAACATCCGTTCTGGAAATTCGTAACCTGATGGTTTTGCGAGGCGGTGCCGGTCGTATCGATGAGGACGCCTAGCGCCCGAAGAGCGAAAGACTGCGCCGCCTCGCGGCGAACC
>JAUYSD010000277.1 GCA_030696505.1 Sulfuritalea sp.
TGCTAGAGCCGGAGGATCACAGAGGTTATTGTTGCCCCGTATGCTGTTCGAAATATCCATTCATTGACGGCATACCTAGATTTGTTAGTTCGGATCATTACGTCGGGAATTTCAGCTTTGAGTGGAACATCCACCGGCAGACGCAAATTGATAGCAGGCATCGAAAGACGTCTGAAGATGCCTTTTATCTTCGCTTTGGACAACCACCCGAGTTTTTCAAGGGCAAGCGTGTTCTTGATGTTGGTGTCGGGGCCGGGCGCTATGCGGATGTCGCTCTAAAGGCAGGTGCTGAGGTGTGGGGAATCGACCTTAGCTTCTCTGTAACAACAGCGAAAGAGAATCTTGCCGGTTATGGGGACAAGGTTCATCTTGCGCAGGCCGACCTCTTCAATCCGCCGTTTGAGCCAGAGTCGTTTGATGTAATTTACAGTTTCGGAGTTTTGCACCATACGCCTGATCCCCGAAAGGGTTTTGATGGCTTGGTCAAGTTGCTGAAACCCGGCGGCGTAATTTGCATAACCACTTATCCGAACTACGGCATGTATTTCACCTCGCAGTACGCGAGAAAGCTTACTTCGAGACTGCCCCCTTTCCTGTTGTATCCGCTAACCTCACTCTTCACGCTTGCCTTCTATTTACCCTACAAGTATCTCGGAATGCGCCACGGTGTCATGGGGCGCCTGCTTCCGATTAGCTTGAGTGATTCCCTAAAGGAAGCCATTCTGGATACGTATGACTGCTACTCGCCCAAATATCAGTTTTGCTATGCCGTGCATGAAGTGTTTGCCTGGTTCAAGGAAAACGGCCTCGAACGAATCGACGCGCGGCCTCATCCTACGACGGTGCTGGGCTGGAAGCCGCATAATCCTGCCGCCTTGAATCGCTAAGCGTCCGGGCCGTGTGCAGGATCTCCGGATTGATCGATGGCCGCTCCTGTCAAGACAAGGAGCTGCGGCTTCGCACGCTGCGTGCGATGCGGGACAGCATGCACGCGGGCGGCCCCGACGATGCCGGCGAGTATCTTGATGACGACATCTCGTTGGGGCACCGTCGCTTGTCGATTATCGATACGTCATCGCTTGGCCATCAGCCTTACCTGTCCCCGTGTCGTCGCTATGTCCTCGTCTACAACGGTGAGCTATACAATTTCCGCGAGGTTCGCGACGAACTCCGGGCGCGAGGGCGCGTGTTCCGCAGCGAGTCGGATACGGAGGTGCTGCTGTATGGCTTGATCGAGTGGGGCGTCGAATGCCTGCATCAGTTTCGCGGCATGTTCGCCTTCGCCTTTTACGACAAGGAATCGAAACAGCTGCTCCTGGGCAGAGACAGGGCGGGCGTTAAGCCGCTGTTCTATTTCCATGATGGCCGTTCATTCGGTTTTGCTTCGGAGCTTAAGGCCTTTCACGCTATACAGGGATTCAGCAGGAAGGTTGATGAATATTCGCGTTCGCTATATTTCAAATATGGCTACGTTCCGGCGCCTCACTCGATATACCAAGGCGTATCGAAGCTGGCACCTGGCCATGTGCTTCACGTCGATGTTCGGGATCCGGGAAAGCAGAGCCTGATTCAATACTGGGACGTAAGAGCCTTTTACGCGCGGCCAAGATCGAGCCTGTCTTACGCCGAGGCGGTCGATTGCCTGGAAGAACTGCTGATCGATTCGTTTAAATTGCGCATGATCGCGGATGTGCCCGTGGGCATGTTCCTGAGTGGCGGCGTGGATTCGTCGGCCGTGGTGGCGCTGCTGGCGCGGCATACGTCCTCGACCGTCCGCACATTCACCATAGGATTCGACGAGGCTGGCTTCGACGAGGCGCCCCATGCACGCGAGGTTGCCAGCTACTTCGGTACGGATCACCATGAACACATGCTGGGCCGCCAAGACTGCTGTGACATCATCCCTCGGCTACCCGGGATATGGGATGAACCATTCGGTGATTCTTCGCAAATTCCCACCTTGCTCGTGGCAGAGTTCGCGCGCAAATATGTAAAGGTTTCGCTGTCGGCGGATGGCGGCGACGAGACCTTTTACGGCTACCCGAAATACTGGCTCACCGAGTCACGGCATCGCCTCATCGACCGGTTCAGTTGGTTGTTGAAGCCACTAAGGTCGTTCGGTGACCCCCGCTTGCGCTGCATCGGCAGGATGGCCGGCGTCGATGACAAGCTGGCGAAGGCGGTTTCTGCCGCCAATGACGGCGTTGGTCTGATCGATACGTTTTCGATTGGCGAAGAAGTGTTCTCCCCGATGGAATTGACGCGGCTGTTCGGAGGCGGTGCCAGATGGCGGCGGTTCGACGAGTCGTTCGGCCTGGGCGCGTGGTCCATCGACAACCCCGTGGATCAGATGCTGGCCGTGGACTACCGTACTTATCTTGTTGACGATATTCTGTGCAAGGTTGACCGTGCCACGATGGCGGTTGGACTCGAGGGCAGGGAACCTTTGCTTGACCACAAGATTATTGAGTTTGCCGCAACCCTGCCGCTCGAGTACAAGCGAGCTGGCGGAACAACGAAAAGAATCCTGCGTGACGTTCTGTATAGATATGCACCCCAACAGTTGATCGAGCGCCCGAAGATGGGCTTCGGTGTTCCCGTCGAAAAGTGGATGAAGGAAGTTCCACAATTGCGCGAACGTCTTGAATGGCACTTCTCTCCTGCTATGCTCGCGCGTAGTGGCTTCGAGGATACGAAAATGGTCGGTCAATTGCTTGCGAACTATCTTCAGCGAGGCATGTCCTTTAAGAAGGTCTGGCTCATTTATTCCTATCAGACGTGGTTCGACCGGTGGGCGCAATGATTGGTCAGGCGATCATCGATAGCGAGGACGAAATACACCGGGCCGTCGATGTCATTTGCAGCGCCAAAAACGGTGGTGCGCAGTTCGCGGAAACCATAAGCTCGGTGCTCAATCAGACGTTCAGAGATTTCCGGTTCGTCATTGTTGATGACGGATCGGACGATGGAGAAACTGCACGCATCGCTGACGATGCAGCCGCTCGCGATGGCAGGGTCAGTGTCCATCACAACGCTATTTCGCTGGGCCTTACTGCCAATTTGGTTAAGTACGTCGATAAAAGCAAAGCGGAGTTTATAGGCAGGATTGATGCCGGTGATATGTGGTTGCCCGACAAGTTGGAGAAGCAGGTGGCGACCATGAGCCAGGAAAAAAATATTGTCATCCTGGGAACTCAATGTGACTATGTCACGCCCGATGGCCGAATCATAGGCAGATCTCGATTTGGGGAAGACGACCATGTAATTCGCAAGGCGTTTAAGTCTGGTCAAGGTATCTTTACGCACTCCTCGATTTTGTTCCGGCGCAGGATCAACTATCGACTGGAATTTAGGTATTCTCAAGACCTTGATTTATACCTCAGGGCCTCCGAACTAGGTCGTCTGTATTGTATGCGCGAGCCCTTGACCCTATGCCTGATAAGTCCAGATGGCCTGACGCTCAAACGCAAGTATCTTCAACGGAAATATCAGGCCCTGGCTTATCGATCGCATTTTTCGCGCACCAACGGCGGAAAGGAAGTAGACCTGCGCGTGACCGATGGCTGGCTTGAGCGGTTTTGCTGGAACAATGCCATGCCCTTCTACCACCGCTACATCAATGCGCGGACCAATAAACAATCGGTTCTGGTTTGGGGCGCCTATCTCGCGGTGGCCTTGATTCTCTTCCCGCCCCTGCTCGGTGATTACTTAAGAAGGCTCTAGATTTCCCTTGCCACTTTACTTTTCCGGGGAAATCGGCCTGGATCAAGGCATGGCCCGGCCTGCTAAGAACCCATCTTTTAGATACTGCCATGCGTGACAAATCCCTGCTGGTGCTTGCTCCTAGTCCGGGGATCGGCGACTTCATCGTTCGGATTCCCGCCGTCAAGCTATTGGCCAAGTGTTTTCGGGTGACTTTAATCTGTCCTCTTCCAGAGCAAATGAGACGTTTTGCCGAAGAGTGTTTGGGAGAGAAGGAGGTCGAACTTGTGCTCGCTGGCGAGCACTATCGCAAGAGCAAGTCTGGCATTATTCTAGGGCATTGGGGCGATCTGCTCTACGCTTGGAAACATCGCAGATCTTCGACAGCTTGTCTATTGATGTCAGACTCCAATAGCCTTTTCGGGATAGCAAAATACACTGCGATTTCCTTGTTGGCGTGCAATGCTGCCCGACGATTTGCAATTCTTCCAGGTAAAGGTAAGTTCTTTCGCCACGAAAACATCGCCATACCTGGTGATCTTCAAAAAATGGCGCGCTATTTCGAATTTTCGAAGCTGGTCTTGTCAGCGCTGGAACAACCTTCGGAGGGAAAATGGGACGACTGCTTGCCCTTGCTGCGGCCGGCACCCCAATCACCCTATGTGGTTCTAGCACCCGGCGGGAAATACCGACGTCAGTGGTGGCCGCATTTCGACGCGTTAGCGAAGTGGCTGCGGGATCGCGATATTAGGACTGTCGTGGTAGGTTCATCTGACGAGAGAGGCCTGATCGAGGGAATCCGTCAGTCTGGTCAGGAAGCATTGCTTGGAGCGGACTTACGCGAAGTGTCGAGAACATTGGAAAATGCTAGCGTCCTTGTCTGCAATGACTCCGGGCTATTGCACCTTGCTGTATGGCGTGGGACTCGCGTCATTGCAATCTGCGGGCCACGCTTCGCTGCGACTTGGACCGGATATCCGGAAAGCAGGGTCATACAACTCTATGAAGGCCGACCAGCCAATCTGAATGAGGACGAGGATCCTGAATACCGAGCCCGCTGTCTAGCTGACATTGGTTCCGACCGCGTGGTCGTGGAAGTCAGTCGCATTCTCGGTTAATTTTTGCGAACAATCACTTCTATTTGCGCCAAGGCGTTCCCCATGGTTTGGTCAACAGGGCAGCCCAACCAGAACAGGAACAAGTTTACTTTGTGCGATATCGCCAGTCCCAGCGGCCCAAGGCGATTGATCATGCGGGTGAATTGGAAAACAAATTTTCTTAACAGCGGTTTGTCACCTCTACCTCTGCCCATAAGTCTGTAATCGTAGCCTTGGTCCTGTTTTTGCGAAGAGAGCACCATCGCGTCAGGCAATTCTTCCATCAGTTTCCGAATATCGTATGACACTGGAGACCATGATGTTTCCCCGCCAAGCCTAAAGCTTGCCTTGTGGTCCAGATTAAAAATACTTGGCCAGAAGCCTTGCTCATACAGGTCTTCATGAGGAACCACGACGATCATGTGTCCCCCCGCTTTTACAAGCGCCCACCATCCGCGTAAAGCACTCCGCACATCATGCATGTGTTCCAGGCAATGGGAGCTGTAGACCGTGTCGTAGGCAAGCTGAGGTCTGAACGCGGCTATGTCGTTGGCGTCTCCATCAGCGATATCGAAGCGCTCTGCTGCCGGGCATACGGGGTCTTCAGCGCATCCGATGTCAATGACCTTGCCGGATAGATAGCGATCAAAAAAATCCTTACCACGAACCGCGTTAGTTTTGCTCGACTCTCTCATTCTGGGCGCGCCAATCTCATGAAGGGTTAGTTGTCAGAAGTTGCAATAGAGATCAATCAGCTGTC
>JAUYSD010000309.1 GCA_030696505.1 Sulfuritalea sp.
GTAGCGGCGCCCCGCCACTTCGAAATAGCGATGGTAGTCGCCCGAGGTGCCGATGGCTTCGCCGTCGCGCAATTCCAGCGTCGCCAGCGGCGCACCGCCGACGCCCTGCGGCCGCGGATGCTGGATGCCGATGCGCCAGGCGGCGCCGCCCGGCTTGCCGTCGCGGTTGCCCAGCGCCATGACGTTGCCGCCGATGTTGATCAGGGCATGAGCGATGCCGGCCTGTTTCAAGGACGTAGCGGCACGGTCGAGCGCCACGCCCTTCAGATAGCCGCCGAAGTCAATGGCTACGCCATTGCTTCGGCTTTTTATGCACCATCCCCCCGCCCCCGGCCCCACGGCTGGCCCTGCATGGCCAGCCGGCTGCGGCAGCGCGGAGTCATGCTCCGCGAAACCCTGCCTTCGCCCCGAGGAAGGGGGTGACTTTGGTTCGCCGCTTCGCGGCTCAAGGCATGGCCCCTCGCGCACGGACAGTTCGGCGATCGACGGATGCTGCGCCAGCAGCGCCGCGACGGCGGCGGGGTCCGGCAGGCGCGGCTGGATTTCGTCGCTGTGGAAGCCCCACAGCGCGATCAGGCGGCCGATGCCGGGATCGAACAAATTCTCGCCGGCGGCGGCGATGCCCTGCGCCTCGCGGATGTAGGCGGCGAACTCGGCGCCAACTTCGTGGCTGCGGCCGGCGGCGATGGACTCGTTGAGCGCCGACAGTGCGGACGGCTGCCAGGCATGATAGGTCCGATGCAGCACGTCGAAATCCTGCAGCACGCGACTGCCCGCGGCGCGCGCCTGGGCTTCCGGTACGCCGGCGATCGCCAGTTCGACGCGCGTGCCGAAGACATAGGATTCCTGCCGCCACGGCGCCGGCTGCCCGCAAGCCGCGAGCAGCCACACCGCGACGAGCAGGCCCAGGAGCCGGATTACGCCCGGCACTCCCGTTCCAGGGCGTCCACCAGCATCGCCGCAGCATCGAACCGGGTTTGCTGGGCGATCTCGGCAAAGCAGGTGGGGCTGGTGACGTTGATCTCGGTCAGGCAGTCGCCGATCACGTCGAGGCCGACGATCAGCAGGCCGCGCGCCCAGAGTATCGGCCCCAGCGTCTCGGCGATTTCGCGGTCGCGGCCGAGCAGCGGGCGGGCCACGCCCTTGCCACCGGTGGCGAGATTGCCGCGCGTCTCGCCGGGCTTCGGAATCCGCGCCAGGCAGTAGGGCACCGGTTCGCCGGCGATCAGCAGGATGCGCTTGTCGCCCTGGGTGATGGCCGGCAGATAGCGCTGCGCCATGATGCTGCGGACCCCGAAATTGGTCAGCGTCTCGACGATGACATTGCGGTTGGGATCGTCCTTCAAGACGCGGAAAATGCTGCTGCCGCCCATGCCGTCGAGCGGCTTGAGGATCACGTCGCCGAGCTCGTCGATGAAGGCGTGGATGTCGGCCGGATCGCGCGCGATCAGCGTGGTCGGGATGAATTGGGGAAACTCGGCGATGGCGACTTTCTCGGAATGGTCGCGTATCGAGCGCGGCTTGTTCCAGATGCGCGCGCCCTCGGCTTCGGCGCGCTCCAGCAGCCAGGTCGCGGCGACGTATTCGAAATCGAAAGGCGGATCCTGGCGCATCAGGACCGCGTCGTAGGCGGTCAGCGGCAGCACGGCCTCTTCCACCACGGCGCACCACGCCGTGTTGTCAGCGCCAACTTTCAGGCGCTGCGCGCGTGCGGCAACGCAGGCATCGCGCCAGGTCAGGGCCGCGCGCTGGATGGCCCATATTTCGTGGCCGCGCGCCGCCGCCGCGCGCATCATGGCCACGCTGGAATCCTTGTAGGCCTTGAGCGAATCCAGCGGATCGAGAATGAAGGCTAGCTTCACGTCTCAGTCCTGCGGCGCCGCGCGTTCGAGTTCCAGCGATGCCGCCAGCATGGCCAGCCGCGCCACCACGCCGTAGGCATAGAAGCGGTTGGGTGGCGCGTCGGGGCCGAGCTGGATGTCGGGCAGGCAGCAGCCGGTCTCGAAGGCCAGCGGCTTGAAGGTCATGCCCGGCGCATTGAGGTTCTCGTCGATGCCGCGCGCGGTATTGACGCGGTAGAAGCCGCCGACCACGTAGCGGTCGATCATGTACACCACCGGCTCGGCGCTGCCTTCGTCGACGCGCTCGAAGGTCGGCACGCCTTCCTGGATGATGACCTCGGTGACTTCCATGCCTTCCTTGATCACGGCCATCTTGTTGCGCTGCTTGCGGTTCAGGTTCTTCACTTCGCTCGCGTCCTTCACCGTCATGATGCCCATGCCATAGGTGCCGGCGTCGGCCTTGACGATGACGAAGGGCTCGGACTCGATGCCGTATTCCTTGTATTTGGCGCGCATGCGGTAGAGCAGCGTGTCGATGTTGGCGGCCAGGCATTCCTCGCCGGAGCGCTCGTGGAAATTCACCTTGCCGCAGACTTCGAATTCGGGATTGATCAGCCAGGGATCGATGCCGAGTTCTTGCGCAAAGCTGATCGCCACGTCCTGGTAGGCGGCGAAATGCTTGGACTTGCGGCGCACGTGCCAGCCGGCCCACAGCGGCGGGATCAGAAACTGCTCGTTGATGTTCCGCAGCAGATCCGGCACGCCGCCCGAGAGGTCGTTGTTGAGCAGCACGGCGCAGGGATCGAAACCATCGAGGCCGAGCCGGCGGCCTTCGCTGCCGATGCGCTTCAAGGGTTCCAGCACCAGCTTCTGCCCGTCGGGCAGGTCGAGCGTGGTGGGCTGGGTGATCTCCGGCAGCAGGCTGCCGATGCGCACATTGAGGCCGGTGTGATGCAGGATCGACGCGAGCCGTGCCACGTTCATCAGATAGAACTGGTTGCGCGTGTGGTTTTCCGGCACCAGCAGCAAATTCCTCGCCTCGGGACAGATCTTCTCGATCGCCGACATCGCGGCCTGCACGCACAGCGGCAGGAAGGCCGGATTCAGGTTGTTGAAGCCGCCGGGAAAGAGGTTGGTGTCGACCGGCGCCAGCTTGAAGCCGGCATTGCGCAGATCGACCGAGCTGTA
>JAUYSD010000352.1 GCA_030696505.1 Sulfuritalea sp.
GCAAGCGCCTCGGTCGGCGGCAGCAGCCTGGCCATCCAGCCCACCATGGCGGCAGGCAGCAGGCGATAATTCTCCAGGGCCGCTGCGAACGCTTCCTGCTCCTTCAGCTTCTGCCAGGCTCCCGACAACAACACCACGGCAAGCGCTGCCCCCACGGCGTGGGACAGGACCGGGTCCACCTGCAGCGATATCGGCGCCATCATTGGACCACCCTCCCCCCAGCCCCCACCCCAGAGGAGGGGGTGACTTCGGTTCGCGAGCTTCGCTCGCTCCGTGTCGATGGCTGCGCCGCCCTTGGGGCGGCCCGGCGGGCGGCGCTCACTGCGTATCCATGAGTGTCGGGGTTTCGCCGAAAGGACCGCCGCTGGCGAGGAACTTCATGCGTCCCTGCTGCGGTGTCGCGTTGTAAGCGTTGAGCATCGCCTTGGTGCCGTCGAAGGCCAGCAGGCGCGGCGCGGCGCCCTGGGTCACGGCCAGGGTCGTGGTGCCGGCCGCCGGGCTGCGCGCAATGCGCTTGCCGGATGCCAGGTCGTAGGTCCAGATTTCGTCTGCGGGATTCTTGTGACTGCCTTCCGCGCCGTTCCTGTGCATGCCGACATAGAGCATTCCGCTCCGTTCGTGCACGGCCATCAGTTGATAGCCGCCCGGCCGCCAGCGGCCCTTGGCATCCGCCGCCGCGAGCAGTGACCAGCGCGGCGCCGCCAGCGCCACGTCGCCGCCGATATCGACCGGCTGCAGATGGCCCTTGAAGGAGGCGAAGTAGTAGCGGTCGCCGATTCTTTCGCCCGAGACGAACAGCGCATCGTCATCGGGATCGAAGAAGGCGGCGCTCTTCTTGCGCCCCACGACATTGCCCTTGTCATCGAGCACGACCGTGAGCATGGTGCCGTCGCCGCACAGCGAGGAGAACCGATCGGAAACGCTGGCCGGCGTATAGATGGCCCAGCAGCCCGGGGTCGCGACCTCGGTGACGAATTTGCCGGCGCTGCGATCGACGATGCTCACCGAACTGGCCGGAGTCGCGTTCTGCACGAAGATGAAGCGCCCATTCGCCGAGCTGCGGATCAGGCCCTTGTAGGCCAGGGCCAGGGCGCGCTTGCCGGGCAAGGCGATCTCCGTCTTGAGCTTGAGCGTGAGCGCGTCGTAAACGTCGATCTGGTCGAAGCGCTCACCACGGTTCAAGCGCGCGTAGTAGGTGGTCGCGACATAGATTTCCGAACGATCCGGCGAGAGCGCCGTGTGGGCGACGTAAGCGGTGCCCACCATGCCTTCCAGCTTCAGGCTGGCGCCGTCGATGATCAGCAGTTTGCCGTCGATGATGTGCGGAAACGCCGCATCGTTGAGGTAGAGGCGATACGGGGTGGCGGCCGGCAGATTCCTCACGGCGATGCGATCCACCGGCAGCTCCGCGGCGATGCTGGCGGCAAGGGCTGCCCACGAGCACAGCATGCCTAGCCCGAACGCAAGCAATGACCTTGGTAGCATGGTCCTACTCCTCGAATGCCGTCCGGAGGCCCGGACGATCCAGTTGTTCTTATATCGAGGCTGATACTAGGTTGTGGATACTGGATACGTTATCCAATTTCGGCAATTTTCAGCCTGCCGTAAACTGTCTTTTCATGTCGCACCGCAACAAACAGTTGCCCGATCCGGGCCAGGACTGGACGGACGCGAACGATAATTTCCCGGCTGGGAAATAGACCATCTCCATTACATGGTTTTCAGGGACTGAACCGACATCTGGCCCATCGCTCGATGCGGAGCAGATTGCCGAATTGTGATAACGCCGGCTTTCCAGTGTTGATAAGGTCAAGCCACCGTGCCCATTGGGTGGTCGCATTGACGCGGCTGTCCGACCGAACTCCGCTGCGCATGCCTGCGCCGGCGCTGTGGCCTGAGCACCCGATTTCACCTAATAACACCAACATCTGGAGACCCGCCATGAAGACCTACCTGAATTTCGTCAACGGCCAGCCCGTAGGCTCGGAGCAGACTTTCGAATCGCGCAACCCGGCTACCGGCGAAGTCCTCGGCCGCGCCCCGATATCCACTGCGGCGCAGGTCAAGTCGGCGATCGCCGCCGCCCGCGCGGCACAACCCGCCTGGGCCGCGCGTCCCGATGCGGAGCGCAAGGCGCTGATGATGAAGCTCGCCGAGGCGATCAAGCAAAACGCGCCCTACCTTGCCGAATGGGTCACGCGCGAACAGGGCAAGCCGCTCGGCGGCCTCGGCCCCGACCAAGTGCCG
This sequence comes from Sulfuritalea sp., assembly GCA_030696505.1. GTDB lineage: Bacteria > Pseudomonadota > Gammaproteobacteria > Burkholderiales > Rhodocyclaceae > Sulfuritalea. Next base: position 2,248 of record JAUYSD010000352.1, read on the forward strand.
GGCGCCCGTTTCGAACTCTGGGGCTGCGAGGTGTGGACCCAGGTGCCGGCCAGCCTCGACCTGCCGGTGGACGTGGTGTTCGAAGATGACACCCGCCGCGACGAAATGCATCGCCAGCCCTTCGGCGTCGTGGCCGCCATCGCGCCCTGGAACTGGCCACTGCTGATCGCCATCTGGCAGATGATCCCCTCGATCCGCGCCGGCAATACCGTGGTCATCAAGCCTTCCGAATACACCACCATCGGCACCCTGGAACTGGTGCGCGTGATCGGCGAGCTGTTGCCGCCGGGCGTGGTCAACACCGTCAGCGGGCCGGGCGAAGTGGGTTCCTGGCTGGCCGGCGATTCGGGCATCGACAAGATCATGTTCACCGGCTCGACCAGTACCGGCAAGAAGATCGCCGAAGCCGCGGCGCGCAACATGGTGCCGACGACCATGGAACTGGGCGGCAACGATGCCGCCATCGTGCTCCCCGGCGCCGATCCCAAGGCCATGGCGATGGGCCTGTTCTGGGGTGCCTTCATCAACATGGGGCAAACCTGCGCCGCCGCCAAGCGCCTGTATGTCCACGAATCCCTGTTCGACCAGACCGTCGCGGCATTGAAGGAACTGGCCACGGCGATGCCGATGGGCAACGGCATGGACGAAGGCATGGTCATGGGGCCGATCCAGAACCGCATGCAGTACGACAAGGTGGTCGACCTGGTCGAAAGTGCGAAGCAGGCCGGTGCGACCATCGTCTGCGGCGGAAAGCCCAAGGATGGACCGGGCAATTTCTATCCGCTGACCCTGGTGACGGGTCTCGAAGACGGCGCAAGGCTGGTCGACGAGGAACAGTTCGGCCCGGTGCTGCCGATCATCAAGTACAGCAATGTGGACGACGCCGTGGCCAGCGCCAACCGGCTGCGCGCCGGCCTCGGCGCCTCGGTCTGGTCCACCGACATCGAGGCCGCCAGGGCCGTCGCCAGCCGCATCCAGGCCGGCACGGTATGGATCAACCAGCACGGCATGATCCATCCCATGGTGCCCTTCGGCGGCATCAAGGGCTCCGGTTACGGTGTCGAGTTCGGCGTCGACGGGCTGAAGGCGGTGACCCAGCCGCAGGTCATCAGCCTGAAGAAGTGAGCGCAGCGCCGGTAGCCGCCGCATGGCGGGTACCGGCTGTTGCGCCGGACAGCGCGGGCAGGAGATCGAGCATGCCGCACTTATTGAAGGCCCGTCTGACGTTGGCCGCGGCGCTGCTGCTGGCGCCGCTTGGCGTGCGCGCGGAGAAAACCGCACAGGCGGCGGCGACGCTGTATGCGCTCAATTGCATGGGTTGCCATTTTCCGCCCGAGGCGATTCGTCGCCAGGCGCCCTTCCTGGTCGGGCAGTTTGCGCATACCGACAGCGGCCGGATGTTTTTCATTCGCGTCCCGGACAATGGCGGCAAGCCCCTCGGCGAGCAACAGGATGCCCTGCTCCTGAGCGAGATCCTGAGCTGGAAAAAGAGTTGTCCGGTGGTGATCCAGAATGCCGCTTTCCTGCAGTACACGGGCCCGCGATGAGCCCGCTGCGGAAAACTTTCCGTGCGCTGCCGCTGCTGTGCCTGCTTGCCGCCGGCTGGTCGGCGGCCCAGGCCGAGGCGCCGCAACTGCAGCCTTTGCCGGCGCCGGCGGCGGTCAACCCGGCGCTGGCCGACCTGGGGCGACATCTTTTCTTCGAGCCGCGCCTGTCGGGCGACGGCAGCCGCAGCTGCGCCAGTTGCCATATCCCGGCACGGGGCTTTGCCGACGGCGAGCCGCTGTCGCGGGGCTACAACGGCACCGAGTATTTTCGCAACGCGCCCGGCCTGCTCTCGGTGCGGCTCAAGCCGCGGCTGATGTGGGACGGCCGCGGCACCGAGCTGGCCGCCGTGGTGCGCGAGATGGTGCTCGATGCGCAGTTCATGAACGGCGATGCCAGCATCATCGCCGAGCGGGTACGCCAGATTCCGCCGCTGCTTGCGCTGTGGCGGCGCGCCTTCGGCGAGCGCAGCGAGCCGCGCGGCGAGCAGGCTTTCGTGGCGATCGGCGAGTACCTGAAGACCCTGGATTTCGGCCGCAGCGCGGTCGACGCCGCCTTGCGCGGCGAAGCCGGCCTGCCGCCCCTGGCCGACCAGGGCATGCGCCTGTTCACCGGTAAGGCCGGCTGCGTGGCCTGCCACCACGGGCCTTTGCTCTCCGACGGCAAGCCGCACCGTCTCGGCGTGCCCGAGCATCCGGCGTTGATGCGCGAGCCCTTGCGCAGCGTGAGCCTGTTGCGCCATGTCGCGCTGCGCAATCTGCCCAACCCGATGGCGACGCGCGGCGATCCCGGCGTCTATGCCATCAGCAAGAACCCGGCCGAGCGCGGCAGCTTCATCACGCCCGGCCTGCGCGGCCTGAGCCACACCGCGCCGTATCTGCACAACGGCCGTTTTGGCAGCCTCGACGAGGTGGTGGACTTCCATGATCGCGGCGGCGGCCCCGGCAGCGAGTTGCGCCCGCTGGGCCTCAGTGCGCAGGAGCGGCGGGCGTTGGTGGCCTTCCTGCAAGCCCTGTCGGCACCGCTGCAGAAGGTCGCGGAACCGCCGGCCCACGACTACGATGCGGTGCACGGGAGCCGCTGGTGAGACGGCTTGGGTTCATCGCCATGGCCTTTGCAGCGCTTGCCGCAGCCGCCTGGGCACCGTCGCCGCCGCCTGCGGGGCCGGCGTCCCTGGCCTCGCTGCCGGCGGTGCCGGTGCCCGCGCACAACCCGATGAGCGAGGAAAAGATCGCCCTGGGACGCCTGCTGTTCTTCGATGCGCGCCTGTCGGGTGACGCCTCCACCTCCTGCGCCTCCTGCCACCTGCCGCAGCACGGCTGGAGCCACAGCGAGGCACTGGCGCCCGGCTACCCCGGGCATCGCCTGTGGCGCAACAATCCGACGGTGTTGAACGCCGCCCACTTCAGGCATCTGATGTGGGACGGCACGCTCGACAGCCTGGAAATCCAGGCGCGCTCCGCGATGCAGGCGCCGGTCGAAGGCAACGGCAAGGCCTTGATGGTGGAAATGCGCCTGCGCCTGATCCCTGATTATGTCGAGCGCTTCCGTCGCGTGTTCGGCAGCGAGTGGCCGCAGCTGGACGATGCCTGGCGTGCGATCGCCGCGTTCGAACGCACGCTGGTATCCGATCCGCGCCAGGTGCCCTTCGACCGCCACCTGGCCGGCGACCCGGCGGCGCTGTCCGCGGCCGCCCGCCGCGGACTGGCATTGTTCGCGGGCAAGGCCGGCTGCATCCAGTGCCATCACGGCGCACTGGCCAGCGATGAAGGCTTCCATGCGCTGGGGGTCCCGCGCCAGCAGTTGTTCGACTCCAATCCGCGGGTGCAGATCGCCGTGCGCTGGCAAAACCGGCAGCGCGACGTGCCGCGCGCCGTGTATCGCGATCGGGACGAGGACCTCGGCCGCTACTACCGCACGCGCGATGCGGCCGACATCGGCAAATTCCGCACGCCCAGCCTACGCGAACTGAAGTACACCGCGCCTTACATGCACAACGGCGTCTTCGCGACGCTGCGCGAGGTCGTGGATTTCTTCGACGCCGGCGGCGGCGAGACGGCGAACAAATCGCCGCTGCTCAAGCCGCTCGGCCTGACGGGCGAGGAAAAAAACGACCTGGTGGCGTTTCTCGAAGCCTTGAGCATGGAGCGGCCGCTGGTCGTCGCAGTCCCCGAGCTGCCGCCGATCCTGCCCCTGGACGGTATCGTCGGCACCGACTGCGCGGCGCCCGATGCGGCGACCAAAGGAAACTTATGAGTCGGCGTCTGCTCGGCAATTTCTGGAACCGCCTGGTGATGGACCGGCGCAACTGGTGGTTGCCCTTGACCGCGGTGTTGATCATCGGTCTTGGCAGCATGATCTACGTCGGCACGCGCACTTACCAGGATGCGCCGCCGATTCCGGATTTCGTCTCCGAGTCCGGCCAGATGCTGCTGCCGGCTGCCGCGATCACGCGCGGCCAGATCGTGTTCCTCAAGTATGGCCTGATGAACTACGGCTCGATGTTCGGCGACGGCGCCGGCCGCGGGCCCGACTTCACCGCCGACGCGCTGCACGCCATGGCGCGCGCGATGCGCGACCATCACGCCTCGCGCGACGGCGTCGATCCCGCCACCGCCCAGGCCCGCACCCAGACCGAGATCCGGCAGAACCGCTACGCTGCTGCCGGCAACCGGGTGATGCTGGGCGAGGCGCAGGCCTATGCCGCGCGCGAGCTGGAACGCCGCTATGCCGCGATGTTCCGTGGCGAGGGCGAGGAGCCCTTCCATCCCGCCGGCTACATCACCGATGCGGCCGAACTGCGCGATCTCGCCGCCTTCTTTTTCTGGGGCGGCTGGGTCTGCGGCGCCGCACGCCCCGGCGAGGACTACAGCTACACGCACAACTGGCCCTATGACGAACTGGCCGGCAACCGCCCCAGCGCCCCGATCATGATGTGGAGCGTCGCCGCGGCGCTGGGCCTGATCATCGCCCTGGGCATCGTGCTGTTCCTCCATGGGCGCTATGGCAGCCTCGCCGGCTGGCGCCAGGCCGGCGCCGCGAGCGGTCTGGCACACCGTTCGCGCGTCGACGGCTTTGTGCCGACAGCCCTGCAGCGCGCCACTTACAAGTTCTTTGCCGCCGCGACGCTGCTCTTCCTGCTGCAGATCGTCGCCGGCGTGCTGACCCTCGACGACTTCCTGCGTTTCAGCCACAGCCAGGGCATCGACCTGGCCGCGGTGCTGCCCATCACCATCGTGCGCGCCTGGCACCTGCAACTTGCCCTGATGTGGATTTCCGCCTGCTGGGTGGGGGCTTCGGTCTTCGTCCTGTCCGCTGCGCAGCGCGAGACGCCGCAAGGCTTGCAGCGCGAGCTGAACCTGCTGTTCGGCGTCTTCGTCGTCTGGGTGGCCGGCACGCTGATCGGCATTGCCCTCGGCTCGAAGGGGCTGCTCGGCGAGTACTGGAACCTGCTGGGCAACCAGGGCTGGGAATTCGTCGAAATGGGCAAGCTGTGGCAGGGCGTGCTGTTCGTGGTCTTCGCCCTGTGGCTGCGCATCGTCGCGCGCCTGGCGCGGGCGGTGTGGCACGAGGGCGATGCCTGGACCCTGCCGAAGTGGCTGCTGTATGCGGTGGCCAGCGTATTGCTGCTGTTCGTTTCCGGCTTCGTCGCGCGGCCGGAGACCAATTTCGTCGTCGCCGACTTCTGGCGCTGGGCGGTGATCCACATGTGGGTCGAAGCCTTCTTCGAGGTATTCACCACCGCGCTGCTGGCTTACTTCATGGTGCTCATGGGTTTCGTCAGCCATGCCGCCGCCTCGCGCATCGTCTACCTGGCGACGCTGCTGTTTCTCGGCTCGGGCCTGCTGGGCATTTCCCACAACTTCTACTGGAACGCCAAGCCGGTGGCGACCCTGGCCCTGGGCAGCATCTTCTCGACGCTGCAGGTGGTGCCGCTGATCCTGCTCACCCTGGAAGCCTGGCAATTCCGCAATGCGCCCCGGCAAGCCCTGGGCGGGCATGGCGCCGGACAGCCGGCCTTCGGTCAGGCCGAGGCCTTCCTGTTCCTGATCGGCGTGAACTTCTGGAACTTCTTCGGCGCCGGAGTATTCGGCTTCATCATCAACCTGCCGATCGTGAATTACTACGAGCACAGCACCTATCTGACCGTGAACCACGGCCACGCCGCGCTGATGGGGGTCTACGGCAATCTGGCGATTGCCGCCATCATTTTTTGCAGCCGCTACCTGATTGCCGCCGAACGCTGGGATGCCCGCCTGCTGCACCATGTGTTCTGGGCGCTCAACCTGGGCCTGCTGCTGATGGTGGTGATCGACCTGTTTCCGGCCGGCATCGCCCAACTCAACGAGGTGCTCACGCACGGTCTGTGGCAGGCTCGCTCGCAAGCGTTCATCGAGGGCGAAGTGTTCCGCACGCTGACCTGGGCACGCATCGTCGGCGGCACCGTGTTCATCTGCGGCGGCGTCCTGCCGCTGGTCTGGTTCGTGACGACGCGCCTGGCCTCGCTCAAACCCGTCCAGGCGCCGGCGCCAGCCGACGCCGCACAGGATCTGGCCGCCGCCGCAGCACCCGCGCGATAGCCGCAGCGCTGCCGGAGACAATCCGGCGTTTCCCGCATGCCCTCCACTGTCGCCATCCGGCGACAGCCGAAAACGCCTCGAATCAACAACCTGCCTGAAACAAGGGAAATCCTGTCGCCGAATGGCGACGGAAGGCCTGCGCGGCCATCACCCATCAGACAGGCCATCCCATTGAAAACATTTGCCTTTTAGCGCTGGCACGGTCGCTGCGTAGTTAGGCCTACGCACCGATTGGGGCGGGCATGGCGACAAGGACCAAACCATGAAGTGTGCGCTCGGAGAATGCAATGAAAACACCATTCCTTGGACTCGCAGTGAGTTCGCTATTGCTGGCAGGGCTGGCCCTGCCGCCGGTGGCGCTCGCGGATCCGCCGCCCTGGGCGGCGGCCCATGGTCATCGCGCCAAGCAGTATCGATATATCTATTACCCACGCCATGAAGTCTATTTCGCACCGACCACGCAGCTCTGGTTCTGGCTCGATGGCGGCGGATGGCGGGTCGGCACCAGCCTGCCGACCGGCATCGTGGTCGCGGGTGCGCCTGGGATGCCGGTCGTGCTCGGCACCGAACGGCCTTACGAAGCGAATGCCTACGTGGTGCAGCGCTTCGGCGGCCGACACCACAAACACCACCGCCACCACGATGACTGATTGCAGTTTTACCCACCCGTCCACCTCATCACAACAGGAGTTCAGCCATGAATAGCAAATATCAGATACTGCTGCGCGGATGCGACAGGCGCGGCTCGACGCTGCAGCAGACCTACGCGGCGCAAGAGTGCCTCGATGTGCGCGACCTGACGACGCGCGCCACGCTTCACGTCCACGCCCATGAGCTGTCGCCTTATCGGCATACGCTGATGCTGAACGGCATGGAGTACCAGATTCTGAATGTGATCGGGCAACGCTGACAAGGCGGGAATCTCCCGCCCCAAACAACAAACACGGGCAAGGCGGCCGCGGGCCGCCCGACACGGAAACTACCCGGGGATGAACTCCCGCAGGTAATTCGCCACCTCGGCCGGCGCTTCCTCGGGCAGGAAGTGGCCGCAGTCGATTGCCGCGCCCCTGACGTCGACGGCCTTCTCGCGCCACAGCGCGAGCACGTCGTAGTTGCGCCCGACGAAGCCGCGGGCGCCCCACAGCAGCAGCAGCGGAATGCCGATGCGACGCCCGGCGTCGGCCCGGTCATGCGCCAGATCGATGCCGGCGGCGGCACGGTAGTCGTCGCAGCTGGCGCGTATGGCGTCGGCGGTGGAAAAGCAGCGCAGGTATTCGGCCACCGCCGCCGCCGCGAACGCCTGCTCGTTGCCCATGCTCCAGCGCGTGAGGCAGCCCCTGAGCCAGGATTCCGGGTCCGCGGCGATCATGCGTTCCGGCAGC
>JAUYSD010000383.1 GCA_030696505.1 Sulfuritalea sp.
CGCCGTGTCGCCAGCACCGACTCTTGGCGAACGAGGAATGACAAGCGGCGTGCTGTTGACGCTACTGCTATGGAATATCCGTGGTCTTTCCCCTAATACTCACATCAGCCAAGAGTCGGCGCTGACGGGACGGCGACTTGAACGCATTCGCGGCGATTCCGATACCCTGACCCTGTCAACGAAGCCAGAGAAAACCGTGGTCTGTCCCGCAATTTTTCCATTTCAAAGAGGGGCTCGTATTGTTCCGTTCTTACATTTTTTGTAGAAAACGGGCGCCATTTCATATCCGTGCTTAAGGAGTGATTCGGGGTTGTATTCATTAACCCAACGAATCATCGCTTCAGATGCCTCCGGGAAATCCCCCTTTTTGCCATCTTTAATCAATTTCATTCCATTACCTCGCATACCAAGATAGTTTGCGGTTTCAGGAACCAATCTCTCCATCCGAGCGCACTCCTCGCCAGTAAGTCTACGGCCCTTTTCCTTCGGAATAGGTGCCGCTGCCAGTGCAGAAGATGCGATTAATGCAAAACATACAAATGTTACTGATGTATTTTTCAAACCGTTCTCCCTAGATAAATATCCATGTAAGGAAGGATCACAACCTTCCGGCGCACTTAACTGCCGCCACAAAAACCATTAGGGCCGAAGTTTGGCATGGCGGGGAAGTTGCTCAATTACTCCGGCTTTGTCGTAAACCCCCAATCGACCATCCTTAGAGATGGTCCCGGAAATTAGTGCTGGTGGATAAGTGAAGACTCTGCTCTGATGGGCGACGCAATCGCCCGAAAAAGGAGCAGCAATGAGAAGGCCGAGAAGGAACCACACCGCCGCGTTCAAGGCGAAAGTTGCGGTAGCCGCACTGAAGGGCGACAAGACACTGGCCGAACTGGCGGAGAAGTTTGATGTTCACGCCAACCAGATCACGCAATGGAAGACGCAGTTGCTGGAAGCGGCGACAGGTGTCTTCCTGACGCCGGCCGAGAAGCGCGAGTCGGTCGGGCCGAGCGTCAAGGACATGCAGGCCAAGATCGGGCAGCTTGCCTTGGAGAATGATTTTTTGGCCGGCGCGCTCGGTCGCATCGGCGATGCGAGCGCAAAGAAATGATCGATGCCACGCACGACCTGCCGATCCGGCGCCAAGCCGAACTGCTCGAGGTTTCCCGCTCGAATGTCTATTACCTGCCCCGGCCGGCATCCGAGGCCGATCTGACGGTGATGCGCCGAATCGACGAACTGCATCTGAACTATCCCTTCGCCGGCGCACGGATGCTGCGCGACATGCTCAAGCGAGAAGGCATCCAGATCGGGCGCAAGCATGTCGGTACGCTGATGGGCAAGATGGGGATCGCGGCGATCTACCGCAAACGCAACACCAGCGCGCCGCATCCGAAGCATCCGGTCTATCCGTATCTTCTGAAGAACCTGACGATCGACAGGCCGAACCATGTGTGGGCGACTGACATTACCTACATCCCGATGAAGCGGGGCTTCGTCTATCTGGTCGCCATTCTCGATTGGGCAACGCGCAAGGTTCTGGCGCATCGGGTGTCGATCAGCATGACCACGGACTTCTGCGTCGAGGCGCTGGAAGAGGCGATTGCCAGGTACGGTACGCCGGAGATCTTCAATACCGACCAGGGCAGCCAATTCACCAGCGCCGACTTCACCAAGGTGCTGACCGACAACGGCATAAAGATCAGCATGGACGGCAAGGGCCGCTGGGTCGATAACGTCTTCGTCGAGCGGCTGTGGCGCAGCGTCAAGTACGAGCACGTCTATCTGCATGCGTATGAGAGCGTCACCGAAGCGCGCGAGCAGCTGGCGGGCTATTTCGAGTTCTACAACGAGCAACGACCGCATTCGTCGCTCGGCGCGCGGACGCCCGATGCGGCATACTTCGATTCAAGCGCAGTAAAGCTGGCAGCATGAGCTACGTTGAGTTACCCACCGTGCTGCTCGCCTACGGTCTAGAAGGACCTTCGGCAAGCCGCCCCGTGGATAACTCGTAACCGCAGAGGGTTCACTTAAGAAACCAGCAAATTCTGTCCTAAGGAATGGGGCCACCTCTGACGCTAACCTTGAACGTTGGGAGGACTACCAATTGAACCGCCTAAGACTCTTGATCTATTCTTTTCTTGTCCTTAGTACCTATTCACACGCCCAGAGCAATGGTGAGCAATTGTTCGTGGATTTTCCTGAGTATTGGGGAATGAGCCAGGTAATTCACCAAACAAACCTAGGGTTTGGTGTAACCGTGAAGGGAAGGATTCCCGCTAGCCAGTCAAAAGTTGCTTACGAAGAGTCCATTTGGGAAAACAGGTTTCCAAATCCTACGCGTCGCATGCCGATCACCCAATTCGCTGAAGAGATGCTAAAGCAATATTGGATGCAGTGCGAAACGTTGAGAACGACGAAGCCGTTGGTCAAAAAGGAACGCGACTATGAAGTGCTCTATGTTCAAGCTACATGCAATCGGGTAAAGGCGCAGCCATATAAAGCCATTTTTGTGCGGGCGAAATATCTGATGAGCGAAAACAACTCTTACGCCGTTGCTCACGAGTTTGCGTTTCAAAGCTTCGATGCTGTTCGTGGCGGGGAGGCCACGGTGTTAACTGAAGCGGTATTCGGTTACAAGGAGAAGGCCGACCGGTTTGGGCGATTTATGGAGGCTTCGACGAAACTTCTGGAAGAACGAACCTATCTTTGCGTAAATGGCGAGACCTCGTGCAAGTGACCGGCCTCCCAACCAGTCAGTCAAGGGAAACCAATAGCAACCAATGGGGTCAGTGTAATTTGAAAAAGTTGGTGCTGACAGGACGGCGATAGGAGATGAAAATTGCCAAATCACTCCGACCCCTTTCGTTGGAGCTGACAGGACGGCGACAGGAAATGCAAATTGCCGAATCACTCCGACCCCTTTCGCCGCGCCGTACCGCCAGCGCCAACTTTTGCGTCACGCCCCGTGCGTCGTGACGGTTCAGGGTCCACTTGCCCGTTTCACTTGTTGCGTATATTCCCAGGATTTTCCGCTTGCCTTATAATTACAGTGTAACTACACTAGCCGCATGAGCGCACTGCACTTCGAGTGGGACGAACGGAAGGCCACTGCCAACGTCAAGAAGCATGGCGTCAGCTTCGAGGAGGCAAAATCCGCCTTCTACGATGAACACGCGAAGATCATTGACGACCCCGATCATTCCGAAGACGAAGAGCGTTTCGTTCTGCTCGGGCTAAGCTCTGCGCTAAGGCTCTTGGTCGTCTGCCACTGCTACCGAGGTGACGGAGGAGTAATCCGAATCATCTCCGCTCGCAAGGCAATGGCCAAGGAAATGAAGTCCTACTCGTAAAGGTGTCCCATGCGCAAGGAATATGATTTCACCAACGCCAGGAAGAACCCCTACGCTTCTCAGCTGAAGAAGCAGGTCACGATCCGCCTGGACGAAGAATCCATAGGCTACTTCAAGTCCCTTTCCGAGGAGGTTGGTATTCCTTACCAAAGCCTCATCAACCTCTATTTGCGAGACTGCGCCGCTTCCCACCGCAAGTTGAATCTCAACTGGAAGTAGGGCGTTGCGCGAAGCGGAGTTCGATCATGAATTTCAGCATCGAGTGCGAAGAAGAGGTTGATGGCCGTTGGATCGCAGAGGTCCCGCAGCTTCCCGGCGTCCTGTGCTACGGCAAGACGGCCGACGAAGCCATGGCGAAAGCTGAAGTGCTTGCCCTCCGTACCATGGCTGAGCGCCTGGAGCAAAGCGAGTCGCGTCCCGTCGAAATCAATATCTCCCTGCCCCTCGCCGCATGAGTCAATGGCCGTCCATCAAAACCGAACGCTTGCTTGCTGCGCTGTTTGGCATTGGGTAGAAGCTCAAGAGGCAGTCTGGTTCGCACCGCACTCTGTCCCGCGAAAGTTGGCCCGACGTAGTTTTCGCGTTTCACGATGGCGAAGAAATCGGTCCGCGAATGCTTGTGCGTATCGCCAAGCACACCGGCATCACTCCCGAAGACCTGTAGTCCCGTCGGTATTCCCGGTGACGCCGAACCCTGCGCTCGGCCCCGTCCCTTTCGGGCACTGGACGCTGCGATGCAGCCGCGCAGCCCCGGCTACCTTGAACATGGCCGATCGAAAGGCATCAAGGAAAAATCCATAGCAACCAACGGGGTCAACCAACGGGGTCAGTGTAGTTTGAAAAAGTTGGTGCTGACAGGACGGCGACAGGAGATGCAAATTGCCAAATCACTTCGACCCTTCAAGGGGTTTGAACTGCCAGGGTGTCCTGTGCGGTGCGCGCTGATCGAATCATGCAAGACCTGACCGCCCTGTTTGGAATCCTCGCGGCGCTCGCCGTGGGTGTCGTGAGCCCCGGTCCCAGCTTCGTCATGGTCGCGCGGACCGCCGTCTGCGCTTCGCGGCGCGAGGGCATTGCCGCCGCGCTCGGCATGGGGGCGGGCGGCGTCGTGTTCGCCGTCGCCGCGTTGCTCGGGCTGCACGCGCTGCTGCTTGCGGTGCCGTCGCTCTACCTCGTGCTCAAGCTGATCGGCGGTCTCTATCTGGCGTATCTGGGCTACCGCATCTGGGCGTCCGCGGAACGTCCACTCACGATCGGGGACCTCGCCGAACGGCCGGCGACCCGGTCGACGCGTGCGCTGGCGTTGGGCTTCACGACGCAGATCAGCAATCCGAAGACGGCGATCGTCTACGCCAGCGTCTTCGCCGCCTTCCTGCCAGGCGCGCAATCGCTGGCATTCGACATCACGCTCGTCGTGCTGGTGTTCCTGGTCGAGGCCGGGTGGTACTCGCTGGTGGCGTTGTCCCTGGCGTCGGAGCGCCCGCGCAGCGTCTATCTGCGCTGCAAGACCGGGGTGGATCGGCTCGCCGGCGGCGTCATGATCGCCCTCGGGCTCAAGCTCGCGTCATCGGCGCATCAATGAGAAGTCGGCGCTGGCGGCACGGCGGGTGGCGACCTGACGAGGCTATTGGGAACGACGAAATGCCCGTGCCGCGGTAACGCCCAAAGCGAATCTTGCCGCTGACCCGCTTATCGCGCTATCGTACGCAAAGGGCATGTCTGCCCGCGACCCGTTGGGCGCACAATCAAAAATACAGGGAGATGAAAATGCAATTGCCGAGGACCTTGCTTGCCGCGAGTTCGTTGTTCTGGATTCCGGCCTGCTCCGCTTTCGCCCAGGAACCGGCGACGACGGGGACCATGATCACCGACAGCGGCGCATACAGGGTGTCCGCGATGAAGGCCAGAAAAGTGCAGCGCTCGCGTTCGGAGCCTCGTATCGAGGCAGCGCCGGCCCCGAGTTCTTCGAGTTTTTCGTCCAGGGGGCATACGGATTTCGATCCGGCGTCGGTCGAGGCCGACCGTGCCGGGAAGGCGGCCAAACTTGCCCTGGCCGAACGCGAACGCGAACGCAACGCCCGGATCGACCCCGGTTCCACCGGGTGCGTGATCAAGCCGGTCATGACCAACGCCGATATGGCGGCCTGCCGCGCCGATTGAGGGATGCGGTCATCCGTTCAAGTACCGGCTGTTCTACGGGCGTCCTGGTGAGCGACTGTTCGGCTGCGACAATGAACAACCAAAAGGCGATCATCGCCATCGGATCGCCCGCCGCCTGAACCGAAAGCGACCCGGGCGCGAGGCTCGGGCGTGGAACTCAGGGCAGCTTGACCGGGTGGGTGAATACCCAGTCCCTGTCCTTGACCGGGGTGTGGCAGCCGAAACACTCCTGCACGAAGTTGGCGTCCTTGCCGTAGGGCTTCTGCTCCGCGCCGACCCAGCGCGCGAAGCCCCAGCCGCCGGTGGCTGCGTATTTGGCTCCGTCCTTGATCATGAATTCGGCCTGAATGAAGGCGCCGGGCACGATCGCGGCGTCCCATTTTTCGTGCTTGGCGTTCTTCCAGGCCAATTTGGCCAGCACTGCGCCGTCCGGCCAGGGATTGGTCTTGCCGTCGCGTGCGGCCTTGATCGCGACATCGTTGCCGAGTATGGCGCGTATCGTGTTGTTGTCAGTGCGCTGAGAAACGCTCAGCAGGCGCCAATCCTTGTAGCCGTCGGGCAGGCTGATGCCGTTGGGCGCCGGGTCGGCCGCAAAGGCGGAAAGTGCGCAGCCGAAGGCGATGGCAAAGGCGGGCAGTATTTTGTTCATGGGTAATCTCCTGGGGTTGATCTGATAGTCGGCCAACAAGGGATATACGAATCGGGCTGCAATTTATTCCTCCGCGAGTTCAACGTCGAACTTCAGACCGGAAATGGGTTCGGCGGGCGCGACGCAGTGGCGTCAGGGCCAGGCCCAAGAGTTGGCGCTGGCGGGACGGCGAGGCGTCTGGCGCGAAACGAGTGGCGTGCGGTTTTGACTCGGGCTTAAGATAGCCGCGGCCCGCTTGCGCCGATTCCGGAGTAGTTACATGCGCCCATCCATTCCCGCCCGCTGGTATTTCGACCTCGTCTCGCCGTTTGCCTACCTGCACCTGAAGCGCTTCGGCGAGCTGCATCCGGCGCTCGACGTCGAACTGGTGCCGGTGCTGTTCGCCGGCCTGCTCAAGCACTGGGACAACAAGGGGCCGGCGGAGCTGGCGCCCAAGCGCCTGCATACCTATCGCAGTTGCGTGTGGTCCGCCGCGCAGCACGGCATTCCCTTCCGCATGCCGCCGCGCCATCCCTTCAATCCGCTGCATGCCATGCGCCTGCTGGTGGCGCTGGGCAGCCCGCGCGCGGCGGTCGACGCGGCCTTCGATTTTGTCTTCGGCGAGGGGCGCGACGTCGCCGCGGAATGGCCGCTGTTCTGCGCGCGGCTGGCCATCGCGGCGGACGAGGCGACGGCCTTGATCGCGGACCCCGCGGTCAAGCAGCAATTGATCGACAACACCGCGGCGGCGGCCGCGCAGGGCGTGTTCGGCGTGCCGACCCTGGCAGTGCGCGGCGAGAACTTCTGGGGCAGCGACACGATCGCCTGGTGCAATGCCTTCGTCGAAAATCCGCAGATGTTCGCGTCGGGCGAGATGCAGCGCGTCGCTGAAATCGGGGTGGGCGCCGCGCGCAAGGAAGTGAGCTGAGAAGCCGTGTCCGCAGAGGCCGTGGGCCTATGTCTAAAGTGAGCATTGTTCGCCGCGGGGGATCGGTGTAGTCTTTTTTCGTCCCCCATGTCACGGAAACACCGCAATGAGCACCTGGTATTACTGTCGCAACGGCCAGCAGAACGGCCCGGTCAGCCTCGACGAACTCAAGGGTCTTATCGCGCGCGGGGAGCTGGACGGCAGCACCTTCGTATGGCAAGTCGGCATGAGCGAGTGGGTCAAGGTTCGCCGCCATCCGCAGCTGGCCGGGCTGGTTTCGACCTCGTCCGCGCTGTCCGACGCGGCCGCGTGGCGACCGCCGCCCAAGCGCTCGATACGCAGGACGCTACTCGAAGTCATCGGCAGCAAGCTTAGCAACTGAGCGAACCCGGCGCGGGTCGCGGTCCGCGCCAACCCGAACCAGGAGTTGGCGCTGGCGCCCCGGCGGGCCTCAGGCCTTTTCGCGCGCCCGCTGCTTGGCCGCGACGTAGTCGGCGTGCGGGATGTAGAGCAGGTCGGCGATCTTGCGCATGAAATGCTGTTCGTGCGCGTCGAGATGGCCGTCGGCATAGGCCACCTGCCACATGTATTCGATGACCTGGGTTTTCTGCCCGGCATCGAAGTTCTTGTTGATCAGCGAGGTGAACTGGAAGTAGTCGGTGGCCTGCTTCGCCTCTTCCGCGGCCAGGGCGACGAGGGTATCGACTTCCTGCGGCGCGAGGCCGAACTGGGTTTGCAGCGCCCTGGTCACCGCGGCGCTTTCCTCGGCGCTGATCGTACTGTCCATGCGCATCATTTCCAGCAGCAGCGCCGCGGTGGCCAGATGCAGTGCGTGGTCGGCGGCGACGCCCGAGGCCGCGACGCCCGGCTCGATTATCTGGCTGAAGAAATTCCTGATGCTGGCAATCATGTGCTTCCTGCTCCTATAGATTCATGCTGTTGGCGTAGCCGGTCAGTTCCAGATAGCCGCGACCGGCCAGCGTACCCTCGATTATGACCAGTCCTTCCCAATAGCTGATCGGCAGCGGCCGATGGGTGGCGATTTCCTGGTCGTCGTGCACCGGCGCGCTGCGGATCGTGTGCGGCCCGCAGCGGATTTCCATCTGCACCGGGTAGCTTGCGCCGTTGCGCGGCGAAGTCCAACGGCGTAGCGGCGTGAAGCTGACCTCGTGGGCGCCGAACTGCGTCAGGCGTCCGTCGGCCGTGCGCAGGGCGGCATGGGCATACACGCTGGCGCCGGCGGCATCGCGGATGCGGAAGGCCATCAGCGCGCCGCCATCGACGAGATTGATGCCGATCCAGTCCCAGCCGACGCTGCCGGGCCCGAGTACTTCGCTCGACCATTCGTGGTCGAACCAGGCGCGCCCCGTCGCCGCCTGGCGCCGGCCGTCCTGCGTGATGCTGCCGGACACCTGCAGTTGCGGCCAGCTCACGTAGTGGCTGGCCAGCGCGGGCTGCGGCCCTTTCTGCGACCAGCCGCCTTCGCCTTGCAGCAGCAATGCTTGCGTGGGCTGCAGCAGCAGTTTGAAGGCGAAGGCGGCGTCATGCACCGCGAGGCGCAGGCTCTGCTCCGGCCCCGCGCCGCTGCGCTGCATTTGCCAGGCGCCGATATGCACGTCGCAATCCGTGGTGGAAAACCCGGCGCCGAGATTGGCGCGGGCGGCGCGCTCGGCGTGCAGCAGCCCGGCGCCGGGCCGCGTGATGGCGGCATGGGCGAACAGGATCTGGCTTGCCGCGATCGGCGAATCCAGGGTTTCCGCGCGGCCCGGCCGGCTGCGGAAGAAGGTCAGCTGAAAGCCCATGTCGCGCTCGGGCAAGTCCAGCGCGCCGGTGACGTACCACCATTCGGTGCGGAACTCGGCATGGGCGCCGTGGTCGCGCGGGAAGGCCAGGCGCGTGGCGCGGCTCGCCGCCGCATAGCGCACGGCATCCCTGGCCGTGGCGAGTGCCGGCAGCAGCAGCGGCGTGAGCAGGAAGTCGCGGCGTTTCATGCTCGTGGCCTACTGTGCATTCGCCAGCACCTGGGCCGCCGGCAGGCGGGTGGCGAGGCGTGCGGCGAAGCGGCTGGCAACGACGCCGGCGGCCAGGGTCAGCGCGGCGCCGAGCAGCACCTGCAGCCAGGGTATGGTCAGTTCCATGCGCCAGTGGAAGGCCTGCGGGTTGACCACATGGGTCAGGATCGCGCCGATCGCGATGCCGCAGGCCAGCCCCAGTGCCAGGCCGATGCCGGCGATCAGGGCGCCTTCGAACATCACGGCGCGCGTCAGCATGGCGCGGTCGAAGCCCAGCGCGGAGAGCGTCGCCAGTTCGCGCGCGCGCAGCCAGACGCTGGCGGCCAGCGTTACGGCCAGGCCGAACAGGCCGATCAGCATGGCGGCGGCCTCCAGGGCGTAGGTGACGGCAAAGCTCTTGTCGAAAATCGACAGGCTCAGGGCGCGTATCTCGCTGCTTTCGGCGATATCCAGGCCGTAGCCGGCCGCGTGCGCGGCGAGCCAGGCTTTCGCCGCCGCTTCCTCCCCGCGGCGCGGCCACAGCGCCAGGTCGCTGACTTCGAAACGCCCGCCGAGCGCGAGGTAGTCGTCGGCGGCGATCACCACGGCACCGAACTGGCGCGAGTAGTCGCGCCAGACACCGCCGACCACGGTATCGACCTCGCGCCCGAGCAGCGGCAGCCGCAGCGTCTGGCCCGGCGCCAGGCGGTAGAGTTCCTGCATCGGTTCGCTGATCCAGACCGCCACGCGATCGGCCGCCACGGCGACCACCGGGCCGCTGAAGGGCAGACGCGCGGCGGCGTCGGCGCGCCGCATTTCGCGCACCAGCAGCACCACGGCCGGCCGCTGCGGATCGAGGCTCAGCGCGCCGTGGGCAGTGCGCTCGATCCTGGCGAACGGCGTGGCGGGCTGGTCCAGCGCGGCGAGCAGTTCCTGCGGCAGCGGCATGCCCTTGCTGCGCACGTACAGCGGCGCCGGCAGCACCGCGTCCAGCCACTGATCGACGGCGAGGCGGAAGCTCGACACCATGGTCACCATGCTGACGGTCAGCGCAAAGCTGACGATCAGCCCGCTGGCGGCGACCTGCGCCATCAGCGGCGCCTGCACGATGTTCTGCACCGCGACGCGCTGCGGCGCCGAGAGGGCGCGGCGGGCGACGGCGCCGAAGACGATTTGGGTGACCAGCGGCGCGGCGGCAATGCCCAGCACCAGCACCAGCGCGATCGCGCCATAGCCCGCCAGCGGCAGGTCGTAGAGCGCCGGCAGGCGCGTCAGTCCGAGCGCCGCCAGGGCCAGCAGCGCGATGGCGATCAGCAGGGTGCGGCGCGGCCGCTCGCGCGCGCCATGCACCGCCGGCGGACGTTGCGCGAAGCCGGTCTTCAGCGCCTGCGCCAGCGGCTGCACGCGATTGAGCCAGGCCGGATACAGCGCGCCGGCCAGGCTCGCGGCGCAGCCCAGGGCGAAGAATCCGAGGCTCGGCAGCAGGCTGGCCTCGATCACCGGCGTGCTGCCGGAGAAGAAGCCGCCGCCGAGGTCGCCACCCATCACGCGGGTGAAGGCCAGCGCCAGGCCGTAGCCCAGCGCCAGCCCCAGCGCGGCCCCCGGCACGCCGATCGCGAGGCCCTCGAACAGCACCTGCAGCAGGCGCATGCGCGGCGACAGGCCGAGTACGCCGAGCAGGGCGAACTGGGTCGAGCGCTGCGCCACCGCCGTCAGTTGCGTGGCGAACACCAGGAAGGCGCCGGTCAGCAAGGCCACCAGCGCCAGCACATTCAGATTGACGCGATAGGCGCGCGAAATGTTCGATACCCGCTGCGTGTCGTCCGCCGCCGCGCGCAGCGTGAGCCCGGCCGGCAGGCGGCCGCTCCAGCTCTCCCGCCAGCTCGCCGGCCGGGTGCCGGGCATCAGGCGCAGGCGGCCTTCGCTGACCGCGTCGGGCGGGCCGAAACGCGCCTGCACCCAGGCGATGTCGGCCACCAGCAGCAGATCGTCGGGCCGCGCCGCCGGTAGGTCGCCGACGATCCGCGTGCGCCAGCGCGCATCGCCGCGCGTCAGCGTGACGCCAGCGCCAACTTTCAATTGCAGGCGCGACAGCAGTGCCGGCGAGGCATGCACACCGTCCTCGAAAATGCTGCCGCCATCCTGGCGCGGCAGCAGCCCGGGCATCACCGCCGCGGCGCTGAAAATATCGAGGCCGATCAGCTTGACCGGCGCTCCGGAGTGGATCGCTGCGTGGGCGGCTGCGTGTTCGGCTGTGCGGTCGACCCGCACCCGGGTTTCGATCACCGGCGCGACGATCGCCACGGCTGGGTCGCGCGCGATTTCGTTGATCAGCGCCAGCGGCACCCGGCCGGCGTTGTCCTTCGCGGCGAGCACGGCGTCCGGCTCGCCCTGCACGCTTTTCATGGCCTGCGAGAAATCCGCCAGCGCCGCCGCGTTGATCAGGTGGATGGCATAGCCCAGCGCCACGCCGAGCGCGATGGCCAGCATCGACAGCGCGGTCGCCGTGCGCCGCGTCATGAACTGGGCGCGGATCAGCCACCAGGCGAGGCGTGTCATAGAACGGCCCTCACTGCAGACCCTCGGGCGTCAGCGTCAGGATGCGGTCGCAGCGCTGCGCGACGTGCTGCGAGTGGGTCACGATCAGGGCGCTGGTGTGTTCTTCGCGCACGCGTTCGAGCAGCAGTGCGAGCACTTCATCGGCGGTGCGCGGATCGAGGTTGCCGGTCGGCTCGTCGGCCAGGATCAGCGCCGGCCGATGCACCAGCGCGCGGGCGATGGCGACGCGCTGCAACTCGCCGCCCGACAGCGAGGGCGGCCAGCGCTGGGCGAAGCCGGCCAGGCCGACGCGCGCCAGCAGCGCCTCGATGCGCGCCGGATGCTCGCCGGGCGCGACGCCGGAGAGCAGCAGCGGCACCGCGATGTTCTGCGCCACGGTGAGCGTCGGCAGCACATGGAAGGCCTGGAACACGAAGCCGATGCTGGCGGCGCGCAGCGCCGCGCGCGCCGTCTCGTCGAGGCGCACGATGTCCTGCGCCTCGCGTCCGATCAGGATCGCGCCGCGGTCGGCCGGCTCCAGCCCGGCGATGCAGTTGAGCAAGGTGCTCTTGCCGACGCCGGATTCGCCGACCAGGGCGACGATTTCGCCGGCGGCAACGGCAAAGGCCAGCTCGTCGAACACCGCGCGTGCGGCATTCGGGTGGCGTTTCGACAAATGGGTGACGGTCAGCATGCGGGGAATTCTAAGCGGCAGCGGCGGCCGGAGGCTTCCGCACCGTCTTTGGCGGCTGCTGTTTGCGCAGGCATTGCCTGAGTTCGCTGCCGGCTTTGCCGCGGCAGATTTCCGCGGCTTTTTGCCCGGCTGCGCAGCGTCGCGGGTCCGGCGCGCGGCGGCAATCCGGCGGCGGCATGGCGGCTTCGAGGCAGATCGATTTCTCCGCGCCGCGCTTCGCCGCGCAGGTTTTCAGCGCCGCCTCGCGCGCTTCGCAGCGCAGCGGGTCGCGCGCCCTGGCGCAGGGCTCGGCGGCGGGCTGGGCGAGGGCCGGCAGCGTCAGCAGCGCACCGGCGAGGCCGAGCAGTCCGTGCATGCATGTCTCCCGTTGATCTTGCCGTTCGTGCCGGCATCATAGCCCGGCGTTGAGGCGGAGCCGGGTTGTCGGCTATAGTTCGCCGTGTCGCCAGCGCCAACTCTCCGCCATGAACCACGCTCCGCCCAAGGAACACCGGCTGACCCTGCCGGAAACGGTCGATGCCCTCGTTGCCGACGGGCTGATCGCGGCCGATGACGCGGCCCGCTTCAAGCAGGAGCGGCGCTATTACAAGGGCGACTCCCATCCCCTGATCGTGATCGCCGAGCAGCGCTGGAAGTCGCTGCAGCCGCCGCATCGGGTGCTCGACCTCGACGGCCTGACGCAATGGCTGGCGCAATGGTGCGGGCTCGACTACCTGCATATCGATCCGCTGAAGATCAATTTCTCGGCAGTGACCGATGTCATGAGCAACTCGTACGCGACGCGCTTTCGCATCCTGCCGGTCGAGGTCAAGGCCCACGAGGTGGTGATCGCCACCGCCGAGCCCTTCCAGCGCGCGTGGGAAACCGAGATGCAGCCGATCCTGCGCAAGACCATCCGCCGCGTCATCAGCAATCCGGACGACATCACGCGCTACCAGGTCGAGTTCTACAACCTGGCCAAGTCGATCAAGGGCGCCATGGGCCGCGGCGACGTCGCCGGCGGCGCCTCGAATTTCGAGCAACTGGTCGAGCTGGGCAAGAGCAACAAGCAGTTCGATGCCAACGACCAGCACATCGTGACCATCGTCGATTGGCTCTGGCAGTACGCCTTCGAGCAGCGCGCCTCGGACATCCACGTCGAGCCGCGGCGCGACCTCGGCATCGTGCGCTTCCGCATCGATGGCGTGCTGCATCAGGTGTACCAGATCCCGATGGCGGTGCTCATCGCCATGACCAGCCGCATCAAGATCCTCGGCCGCATGGACGTGGTGGAAAAGCGCCGCCCGCAGGACGGCCGCATCAAGACCCGCACACAGGATGGGCAGGAAATCGAACTGCGGCTGTCGACCTTGCCGACTGCGTTTGGCGAAAAGCTGGTAATGCGGATTTTCGACCCGGAGGTTCTGGTCCGCGATTTTTCCGAAATGGGCTTTGCC
>JAUYSD010000391.1 GCA_030696505.1 Sulfuritalea sp.
GACACCATCGACTTTCCCACGGCCTTTCTCGGCAGCATCCAGGCCGGCATCGTGCCGATCGCCGCCAACACCCTGCTGACCACGGCCGACTACGACTTCATGCTCGGTGACTCGCGGGCCAAGGCCCTGGTGGTTTCGGAAGCGCTATGGCCGCAGTTTGCGCCCATCGTCGCCAGGCATCCGACACTCAGGCAGGTCGTGGTCTCCGGCAAGGACGGCAAGGGCCACCAGTGCCTCGACGATTTGATGAAGGGCGCCAGCACGAACTTCGCACCGGCGCCGACCACCTGCGACGACTTCTGTTTCTGGCTTTATTCCTCAGGTTCGACCGGGACGCCGAAGGGCACGGTGCATCTGCATTCGCACCTGATCCAGACCGCCGAACTCTATGGCAAGGCGGTGCTGGGGATACGCGAGACCGACCTGGTTTTTTCAGCGGCCAAGCTGTTCTTCGCCTACGGCCTGGGCAACGGACTCACCTTCCCGCTGTCGGTCGGGGCAACCGCCATACTCATGGCCGAACGTCCCACGCCGCAGGCGGTGTTTCAGCGTTTGCGCCAGCATCAGCCGTCGATTTTCTACGGTGTGCCGACGCTCTACGGCGCCCTGCTGGCGAGTCCGGAAATGCTCACGCGCACCGAAGTGCCGCGCCTGCGTACCTGTACTTCAGCCGGCGAAGCGCTGCCGGCCGACATCGGCCGGCGCTGGACCGAGCAGCTCGGTGTGGAGATTCTCGACGGCATCGGCTCCACCGAGATGCTGCATATTTTCCTCTCCAACCGTGCTGGCGAAGTGCGTTACGGCACCACCGGCAAGCCGGTTCCCGGTTATGCCGTGCGCCTGATCGGTGAAGACGGCAACCCGGTGTCGCCCGGCGAGATCGGCGAGCTGCAGATCAACGGTCCGAGTTCGGCGGTCATGTACTGGAACAGCCGCGAGAAGTCGCGTCATACCTTCATGGGCGATTGGACGCGCAGCGGCGACAAATACATCGAATCCGCCGATGGCTACTTCCAGTATTGCGGACGCTCCGACGACATGCTGAAAGTCTCCGGCATCTATGTCTCGCCCTTCGAGGTCGAGGGCGCGCTGATGACCCACGAGGCGATTCTCGAAGCCGCCGTGGTGGCCCATGCCGACACCGACGAACTGATCAAGCCCAAGGCCTACATCGTGCTCAAGGCGGGAGTGGAGCCATCGGACGCGCTGCGCGATGCGCTGAAGCTGCACGTCAAGGAACAACTGGCGCCCTACAAATATCCGCGCTGGATAGAGTTCGTCGCCGAACTGCCGAAGACGGCAACGGGAAAGATACAGCGTTTCAAGCTGCGTTGAGCCGGCGGAATCGAAGCTTGACGTGTCAATTGGCTTGACGCGCCAAGAGGGAAGTGTTGTGATTGCAGGCCGAAAACCGCATCGGGCGCGGAAGTCTTTGCGCCCTCCAAAAACCATTGAGTGAGGAGAAACACAATGCAAAAAAAATCGACCTATGATCGCCGCGGATTTCTGCTCGGCAGCACCGCCATTGCCGGCGCAACGGCGGCCGGCGCACTGTTGCCGACCGGCACCGCGCTGGCGCAACAGGGCAAACTGAAAGTCGGCCTGATGCTGCCCTATACCGGCACTTATGCCCAGCTCGGCGTCGCCATCACCAACGGCTTCAAGCTGGCGATCGAGGAGCGCGGCGGCAAGCTCGGCGGGCGCGAGATCGAATTTTTCACCGTGGATGACGAATCGAATCCGGCCAAGGCGCCGGAGAACGTCAACAAGCTGGTGCAGCGCGACAAGGTCGATGTGGTCATCGGTACCGTCCATTCGGGCGTGGTGATGGGCATGGCCAAGGTACTCAAGGAGTCCGGCACGCTGTGGATCAATCCCAATGGCGGCGCCGGCGCGATGACCGGAGCCGCCTGCGCACCCAACTTCTTCCGCACTTCATTCTCCAACTGGCAGACCACACACGCGCTGGGCAAGGTGCTCAAGGCCAAGGGCCACAAGAATGCCGTGTTCATCACCTGGAAGTATGCGGCGGGCGAGGAGATGATGGAGGGCTTCAAGGAGGGCTTCGAGAAGGAAGGCGGCAAGCTGACCAAGGAGCTGTATGTGCCCTTCCCGCAGGTCGAGTTCCAGGCCCTGCTGACCGAGATTGCCAGCATCAAGCCCGACGCCGTGGTGGCCTTCTTTGCCGGCGGCGGCGCGGCCAAGTTCCTCAAGGATTACCAGGCGGCCGGCCTCAAGGGCAAGATTCCGCTGTATGGTTCTGGCTTCCTCACCGACGGCGTGCTGGAAGCCGTGGGCGATGCCGGTGAAGGCGTGGAAACCACGCTGCACTATGCCGATGGCCTCGACACCAAGAAGGACAAGGCCTTCCGCCTGGCCTATGCCAAAACCTTCAAGCTGCAGCCCGACGTCTATGCGGTGCAGGGCTATGACGCCGGCCAGTTGCTGGCGGCGGGCCTCGACGGGGTCAAGGGCAATGTCGCCAACAAGGTGGGCGTGATCAAGGCCATGGAAGCGGCCAAGATCGACAGTCCGCGCGGACCATGGACGTTGTCCAAGGCGCACAACCCGGTGCAGGACATGTATCTGCGCAAGGTCGTCGGCAAGGAAAACAAGGTGCAGGGAGTGGCCTGGAAGGCACTGGCTGATCCGGCACGCGGCTGCAAGGCCTAGTCTTCAGCCCCAAGGGCGGCAGGCGTCTGCCGCCTTTTTGAGTCCCCGGCTGCTGCCGGGGACGCTATCCCGATGGGATTGCATCGCCGGCATGCGAGTGGTACAGATCACCGTACCGCCAGCGCCAACTCTTGAAAATTCTGCCCGATGGATTTCGCTTTTTTCCTGATCCAGTTGCTCAACGGTCTGCAATATGGCCTGTTGCTGTTCCTGGTCGCCAGCGGCCTGACACTGGTGTTCGGCATCATGGGCATCATCAATCTGGCGCACGGCAGTTTCTACATGGTCGGCGCCTACCTGGCCTGGTCGCTGTCCTCCATGACCGGCAGCCTGACCGCCGCCATCCTGCTGGCTGTGCCTTTGACCGTGATACTCGGCATGGCGCTGGAGCGCCTGCTGTTCCGCCATCTGTATCAGCGCGACCACCTCTATCAGGTGCTGCTGACCTACGGCCTGATCCTGGTCTTCGAGGAATTGCGCAGCCTGATCTGGGGCGACGACGTGCACGGCGTCGCCGTGCCTGCGCTGCTCAATGCCTCCATTCCGCTGACCGAGAACCTGTCCTATCCGGTCTATCGCCTGGCCATCTCCGGGGTCTGCCTGTTGCTCGCGGCGGGACTGTATTTCCTGATCCAGAGGACCCGGCTGGGCATGATGATCCGCGCCGGCGCGAGCAATCGCGACATGGTGCAGTCGCTCGGCATCGACATCAAGCTGATCTACACCCTGGTATTCGCCCTGGGCGTAGCGCTGGCGGCCTTTGCCGGCATGATCAACGCACCCTTGTCCTCGGTAACTCCCAACATGGGCAGCCAGGTGCTGATCATCTGCTTCGTGGTGGTGGTCATCGGCGGCATCGGCTCGGTCAAGGGTGCCATGGCGGCCTCGCTGATGATCGGCCTAGCCGAGACCTTCGGTCAGGTGCTGGTGCCGGAGGTGGCGGGCATGATCGTCTATGTGCTGATGGCCATCGTGCTGGTATGGCGGCCGGAAGGCCTGTTCGGGCGGGCCTGAGATGAATGCGCGTCTGATCAAGTTCCTGCCCTGGCTGGCGGTCGGCCTGCTCGCGCTGTTTCCGCTGGTCGAGAGCACCTTCTACATGCAACTGCTGACCAAGGTGCTGATCATGGCGATATTCGCCATGAGCCTCGATCTGCTGGTCGGCTATACCGGGCTGGTGAGCTTCGGCCACGCCGCCTACTTCGGCCTTGCCGGCTATGCGCTGGCGCTCATGGGACCGAAATACGAGGCAGTCAGCCTGGGGTTGTCCCTGCCTGCCTCGATCGGGGTCTGCGCGCTGTTCGCGCTGATCACCGGCACGCTGGTGCTGCGCACGCGCGGCATCTACTTCATCATGGTCACGCTGGCATTTGCCCAGATGCTGTTCTTCATCTTTCACGATACCAAGGTCGGCGGCGGGTCGGACGGCTTCTACATCTACGCCAAGCCTCTGATGAAACTGGGCGACATCGAAGTCGCCAATCTGGAGAAGCTGGAGCATTTCTACTGGCTGGTGCTGATC
>JAUYSD010000393.1 GCA_030696505.1 Sulfuritalea sp.
CGGCATGATCAAGACCGACCACATCCTGTTCATCGCCAGCGGCGCCTTCCACATCGCCAAGCCTTCCGACCTGATACCCGAACTGCAGGGCCGCTTCCCGATTCGCGTCGAGCTCGATTCATTGTCCGTCGATGATTTCGAGCGCATCCTGACCCAGACCGACGCCTGCCTGACGCGGCAGTACCAGGCCTTGCTGGCGACCGAAGAAGTGACGCTGGAGTTCGCCGCCGACGGCATCAAGCGCCTGGCCGAGATCGCCTTCCAGGTCAATGAAAAAACCGAAAACATCGGCGCGCGCCGGCTCTACACGGTGATGGAAAAGCTGCTCGAGGAAATCTCCTTCGACGCCGGCAAGCGTAGCGGCGAAAAGCTGGTCATCGACGGCGCCTACGTCGATGCCAAGCTCGGCGAACTTGCAAAGAACGAAGACCTCTCGCGCTACGTGCTGTAATCTACCCGAAATGCATTCTGACAATAGGTCCGCGATCCTGCGGGCATTGCCGGAGTGATCGGACCGGTGGCCGCGAAACATGTCTTTCGACCTCTATGAAAAGCAGGATTTCCTGAATGCAGCCACCGCCGCCGAAAAGCCGGTAGCTTTTCTCGTCGGTTCCCCCTTGTCATGGGATGCGGATGGCGGTGTTCCCGGCATCGACGCCATGCTCGACTTGGTACGAGCGGAGATCAAGCAACGCAATCCGAAGGCAATGTGTAATCTTGACGCCGCAATAGTCAAGAAGTCCGGCGCCGCCAAGTATCAGGCAGCCTTGCGGGCACTGCACGCAAATATCGGACAGGATGCGGTAAATCGGGTTATCCGCAACGCCGTCTGCCAGGCACGCAAGCCGGCTGCGCCGAAACCGTTTGAGGACGACGGCAATCCAGTCGACTGGCATCTTCCCGCCGGGACGCGACAACTCGCGGAACTGATTTGCCGAAATGCCGAGTTTTCTCCAGGTCCTATCCTGACCACCAACTTCGACCCGATGCTGTCGCTGGCGATCAGAGCGGTCGGCGGCAATGTTCATCGCCGCATCGTTGATGGCGAAGGCGGAATCGGGCGCGAGGCGGAAAGCGAGCCGGGAACCCGCAACGTGGTACATCTCCACGGGTACTGGCGTGGTTCCGACACGCTGCACACGCATGCCCAACTCGTCGCCGGACGGGTCAGGCTCAAGGTTTCGCTGCAAAACCTGCTGCGGCAGAAGACACTGATCGTCGTCGCCTACGCCGGTTGGGACGACATATTCACCAAGGCGCTGGTCGAATTGCTCGGCGACGACGAGGCAAAGCTCGACGTACTTTGGTGCTTCCGTGAGGCCGACCGCGAGACCGTGCGGGCGAGATATGGCGACCTGATCGAAAAGCTCCAGCCCGCCATCGTTCGCGGCCGTTTCCGTGCCTACGGTGGCATCGATTGTCACGCCATCTTCGGCGAGATCGCTGCCGAACTGGCGGCGGAAGCGGTACCGGTGGCGGGCGGGCCGGCGCTGCCGCTCGTGTCGCCGTTGCCGGGCTGGCAGCGCCTGGACGCTGCCACGCTGGATGCCATGGCGCCCTTGAAGGAAGGCGAGGCGCTACGCTACTACGACGGCGCGACACCAACCTGGCGTCATGCCCTTTCCGACCGCGTGCCCCGCCGCGAGTCCGTTGACGAGATAGCCAAGCGGCGAACCGGACTTTCGGAAGACGCTGGCTCACTGCAACTGATCCGTGCCGCCGGCGGCGAGGGCAAGACCACGTTGCTGCTGCAAGTGGCGGTCGACGCCGCCCGCGACGAAGGCGTGGACGTTCTCTGGCGGCCCTCGCCGCGCATCAGCCTTTCGCCGGAGCAGATTGCCGGGCTCGATCCGCAACGCCAATGGCTGATCGTCGCTGACGACGCCGAGAACCTCGTCAGGGTCATCGCCGAGAGTGCCCGGCTGCTGCACGCCGAAGACCGTGCCAACGTCGATTTCCTGCTCGCCGCGCGGGACGCCGATTGGAAGTCTGCGGGCGGCGACCGCCAGCCGTGGGCGCAATGGCTGCAGCACCAGCCCGATATATTGCTGCGTGGCATTTCGGAACCGGATGCGAAAGCGGTCGTCGCCGCCTGGGCGCGCGGCGGCGCGGCGGGCCTGCGCGAGCTGGCGCGGGAAGCCGATGCGGAGAAGCGATCGGCGGCGCTGGTCAAGGCTGTCAATGACGCCCTGCGGACCGCCGATGAAAAGCGAGGCGACGGCTCCTTCTTTGGCGGTCTGCTTGCGCTGCGCTTCGGCGAGGCCGGGCTGCGCGCCCACGTGCGCGAATTCCTGATGCGCCTGCGCGAAACCCCGATCCAGAACTGCGAGCAGTCGCTTGCCGATGCGCTACTCTACGTCGCCGCCTGCCACGGTGCCGGAATTTCGGGTCTTGATGAGAACGTGCTGGCCGACCTGATCGGCGTGCCGCGCGACTGGATCGGTAGCCGCGTCGTGCGTCCGCTCGGCGAGGAAACCGCAGCCGTGTCGGGCGGCGGGCAGGTGTATACCCGTCATAGCCAGGTGGCGGCGGCGATTCTGCTTGAAGCGGAAGTGGCCCTCGATGTCGATCTGGCCGAGGTCTGGGCGCGGCTGGTGAAGCAGACCGTGCGAGTTCAGCGCGAAACGTATGTCGCGGTGTTCGCTCCCATAGTTCACGCCGGCCCCAGGCTCCAGCAGACCTTGCCGCAGCAACTACCGGAGGATCGCCGCAAGGCGATTGCGATTGGTGCGGCGCGGGCGGCTCTCGAAGCAAAACCAGAATGGCTGTCTACAGTTATCGATTTCGGAAAGACCTATCGCAAAGCTGACAGGCCACCCGATGCCACGGCCCTCTTTTGCAAGCATCTTGTCGACGCCGAAAAGGCAGTCGACTACGCGGCTAATGTGCGCGGCTATTGGTACGAATGGGGTGTTTGCGAAGGCGCACTGCCCGGTGGAGCGCATCGCGCCGTAGATGCGTGGTTGCAGGGGTTGTCTCTGTCCGACCATTTGAATCCCGCGACTGTCACCGATACGAATATCAAATTCGGTTGCTCCGGCCTCGGCGTTGCCTTCGGCAAACTGGCGATGGCCGCGGATTGCCCTTACGCCCGTGCCCGCCGCGCGGTGGTCGACCTGGGGCGTCGGGTAACGCTCGACCCTAAGACCGCAGGCTACTTCGACCGTTACGATTATGAGGCGGATGCCCTCGGCACGCCGCGCCCGCACGACTTGGCAGAGGCCGTCGCCTGGCTTGCCGCCGGCGTCACCGCAGCCGGCAAGGCCGTGACCGATCCCTTCCTGGCTCAGATCGCCAAGCCGGAGAGAGTTTCGTTCGCGAGCTTGCAAGCCACGTTGGGGCGCCGACGTTGAATCGTGCCGTGCTTGCACTTCGTTCTCGAAATTGCTACATTTGAAGCAAAATTGAGAACTATCTATGTCCCTGGCCCGCCAGCTCCTTGGCTCTACTCGTTGCGCTGTCCTCGCCGCGCTCTTCCTGCATCCGGAAGCGGCGCTGCACGTGCGCGAACTGGCGCGGGTCACCGGCGCTTCGCCGGGTTCGCTGCATCGCGAACTGCGCATGCTGACGGAGCTAGGCTTGCTGGAACGCATGGAAGTCGGCCGTCAGGTGCATTACCGCGCCAACCGCGCCTGCCCGGTATTCGACGAACTGGCGGGCCTGCTGCGCAAGACTTCCGGGCTGGCCGATGTGTTGCGCGAGGCGCTTTCGCCGCTGTCCGGGCGCATCGCTGCGGCCTTCGTCTATGGCTCGATGGCGGCCGGCAGCGAGGGTCCGCGCAGTGACGTGGACGTGATGGTGCTGGGGCAGACGGGTTTCGCCGAGGTGGTCCGTGCGCTGTCGCCAGCTCAGGAAAGCCTGGGCCGCGAAGTGAATGCTACGGTGATGAAGCCGGCGGAGTTCGCGCGTCGGCGCAAGGCAGGTGACGGCTTCGCCGCCGCGCTGCTGCGCGAACCGAAGATATGGCTGCTAGGAGGCGAAAATGACCTTGGCTAACCTGCTCAAGATCGGTCGCCTCAAGACGCATGCGCCGACAGGCGCGGAGATACAGCGCTTGCTCGCCGCAGCGGCGCGCAACCTGGCCGATGCGCGGGTCGCCGCGGTGAGCGACGAAACCCGCTTCGACGCTGCCTACAAAGCCATCATGCAGATGGCGCTGGCGGCGATGCTGGCGAGCGGCTACCGGCCATCGACCAGCGAGCCGGGGCATCACCAGACGCTGATCCAGTCGCTGCCCCTGACCATCGGCCTGGCGAGCGATGCCTGGGTGGTGATCGACGCCCTGCGCCGCAAGCGCAATGCTTCCGACTATCTGGGCGACCCGATCGAAGCAGAAGCGCTGGCGGAATGCGTGAAGCAGGCCGAATACATTTACCTTGTCGTCGAAAGCTGGCTTTGCAAGCAGCATCCCGGCTTGTTGAACGAAAACTGATCAAGGACCAAATGATCGAACGCATCCTCGGCATCGTCTTCCCGATCTACGCGGTGGTTGCGGTGGGCTACGCCTACGGCCGCTGGAAGAAGCCGGACATGGCCTTCGCCAACCAGCTCAACATGGACATCTTCGTGCCGGCGCTGGTGTTCGCCGCGCTGGCCTCGAAGTCCTTCGACATCGGGCAGAACCTGCCGCTGCTGTTCGGCGCCACCGCGGTGGTGCTCGGCACCGGCCTCCTGGCCTGGCCGGTGGCGCGCCTGCTGGGGGTGGCGAACAACACCTTTGTGCCGCCGATGATGTTCAAGAATTCCGGCAACATGGGCCTGCCGCTGGCGGTGCTGGCCTTCGGCGAATCCGCGCTGCCGGCCGCCGTGGTGCTGTTCTTCGCCGAGAACTTCCTGCACTACTCGCTGGGCACCTGGATGCTGGACCACAAGGCGAAGTTGTGGAACCTGTGGCGGGTGCCGGTGATTGCCGCGGCGCTGGCCGGGCTGGCCGTCAGCGTGCTGCATTTTCCGTTGTGGCAACCGCTGTGGCTGGGCGTCAAGATGCTCGGCGACGTGTCGATTCCTCTGCTGCTGTTCTCGCTCGGCGTGCGCCTGACCGACAGCCGCCATGCCGACTGGAAGATCAGCATCGTCGGCGCGCTGACCACGCCGGTCGCCGGCGTGCTGGTGGCGCTGCTGATGAATCAGTTGCTGGGCCTGGCCGGGCGCGATGCCGCGATGCTGATCCTGTTCGGCGCCCTGCCGCCGGCCGTGCTCAACTACATCTTCGCCGAGCGCTACCACCAGGAACCCGAACTCGTCGCCTCGATGGTCCTGATCGGCAACACGGCTTCGCTGCTAATAATCCCTCTGACTCTGGCCTGGATTTTGCATTGAATTGAACGTCGGGTTTTCGGGATTTCTACCGGGAACCCATGATTGACGGCAACTGTCAGACTCCGGATACTTGCCGGCTTGCGCCAGACTCCTGATTCATTTTGTTGAGGAACAGCACCCTGGACTCCCCGTTCCAGCCGCACAGCGGCATCTCGCAGCTGAATTCCACGCTCTTCGACGTCAATCAAAGCGACGTCACGGGCACCGTGAATATGGCCAACCCCGGCGCGGTGGCGGACGCGATATGCACCATCCTGGCGCGGCGCTATGAGAATTTCGACGAAGTCATCCTGCGCGACGGTTTTCTCGATCTTGAGGATATTTTCTGGGGCCGGCAAGCCGGGCTGTTGCCTTGCGATACGCCCTACCACGACCTGCGCCACTCGATGAGCACCGCCCTGGCCATGGCCCGCCTGGTCGATGGCTACGAGACGGTGCATGGCGGCAAGGAGCCTGCGCTGGGGGTCGAGCTGGCAACTCTGGGCGTGCTGCTGGCCTTGTTCCACGATGTCGGCTTCATTCGTCGCCTGTCCGAGGCGGGCATCAACGGCGCCTGCCTGGTGCGCGAGCACGAACAGCGCGGCGTGGATTTCATGCACGTCTATCTCGCCGCGGGGCCGCTCGCCCGCTTCGAGCAACTCGCCGAACTGATACATGCCACGAATCTTGCGCGCTGCACCTGCGATACCCTGGCCGGACTATCCCCGCAACTGGTCGACCTGGGCAAGATGCTGGGTACGTCGGACCTGATCAGCCAGATCGCCGGGCGCTATTATCTCGAACGTTGCCGATTTTTCCTTTTTCGGGAATTCGTCGCGGCAGGCGTGGACCGGACCACCGCGCCCAGCGGCGAAACCGTGATCCTCTATCCCACGCCCGAGGACTTGCTGCGCAAGACGCCCAGCTTTTACGAGCATCTGGTCAGGCCCCGCCTCGACGACGATTTCGGCAAGACCTATCGCTACGTCGCGGCCCACTTCGGCGGCGACGATCCCTATGCCCTCTCGATGCAACGCAACTTCGACTTCCTGCGCAGCCTGATCGAACGCAACGATTTTTCCAGATTGCAGCGCAAGCCCATACCGCTGATGCCCTTGCCGGAGTGACGAGCCGCAGCGCGCCCGCCCGGCGACGCTGGCCCCTCCGTTCCCGATGACCGCTGAAATTTCCGTTCCAAGGAGGCCGTATGAAAAGCGTTGAACAGATGGATGCCGTGATCGACCGGCTCAATGCGGAAATTGGCGACCTCGGTCTGTGGTCTCCTCCCGCGGTGCTGAAGCTGCACGAATGGATACGCGAGGTCGACACCCTGATCAGGAAGGAATTCACGCGCCGCGCGGCACGCCACCACCAAAGCCCGCATCGCTGACGGCCAGACGAGTCAGTCCGCGGCTGCGCCAAAGACGAAGGCGTCCAGCGCCAGCGCGCCCAGTTGGCAGTCGCTGAAGGCGCTGCGCAGTTCGGCCTGGTCGGCGGCGGCGCCGAGCGCGACAAACAGTGGCAGCAGATGCTCCGGCGACGGATGGGCGCGCGCCGCGTGCGGCGCCTGACGGTGCCAGGCGAACAGCGCCGACAGGTCGCGCCGCTGCAGCGCAGCGACAAACCAGTCACGGAATTCGGCGACATAGGGCAGGACGGCGCCTTCGTCCGCGGCGTCGGCCACCAGATCGCGCAGATTGTGCGTAAGCCCGCCAGAGGCGAGGATCAGCACGCCACGCCGGGTCAGCATCCGCAGCGCCTGGCCCAGTCGGTAGTGGGCTTCGGCGTCGGCCTGCGGCATCACGGCGAGCTGGATCACGGGAATGTCGGCGGCCGGATACATGAAGCGCAGCGGCGACCAGGCGCCGTGATCGAGCCCGCGCTGGCGATCCACCTCGATGCCGGGCAGCAGTTCGACGACCATCGCGGCGAGGTCGGCCGCACCCGGTGCCGGGTAGTCGAGCGCGTAGAGCGCCTGCGGAAAACCGTAGAAGTCGTGGATCGTCGCCGGCTGCGTGGCGGCGCTGACCGCCGGCGCGCGCGTGGTCCAGTGCGCCGAGACGGCGAGGATCGCCCGCGGCCGCGGCAGTTCCCGGGCCAATGCCTGCCACGCCGGGCCGGCGCGGCCGGGTTCCAGCATCAGCAGCGGTGAGCCGTGGGAAATGAAGATGGGTGGAATCGCTTGCATGGACACAGTCTAGCCTGGGCTGGAGCCGCGGTCAGCGGGCGGCGCGGAACACTCTGTTGTGCCCGGCGCAACGCGCCGCGGCGGGCGCATTTGACTATACTCATCGCGCATCGGACAGCGGAGAGCCAGCATGACCACCACGATTTTTACGCGCATCATCGCCGGAGAACTGCCCTGCGCCAAAGTCTACGAGGACGAGCTGGTGTTCGCCTTCATGGATGCCGGCCAGGTCAATCCGGGCCATGTCATCGTCGCCAGCAAAGCGCCGGTCGAGACCCTGATGGACGCCGACGAAGCCACCGCGCGGGCCATGATGGCCGCCGCCTGGCGCATCGCGCGCGCGGTGCAGGCGGCCTTCGCCCCGGCCGGCATGACCATCCTTCAGGCCAACCAGCCCGCCGGCTGGCAGACCGTGCCGCATCTGCATCTGCATGTCCTGCCGCGTCACGCCGACGACGGCGTCGAGCTGACCTGGCCGCGCAAGGAGCCGGGGCTGGAAAAGCTGCGCGAACTGGCGGCGATGATCCGCTTGTGAAGGCGGATCAGGCCGGCTGGGGCTTCTTCTCGATCAGTTCGATCTTGTAGCCGTCCGGGTCCTCGACGAAGGCGATCACGCTGCTGCCGCCCTTCATCGGTCCGGCTTCGCGCGTGATCTTGCCGCCGCGCTGGCGGATGGCAGCGCAGGCCGCGTAGGCGTCTTCGACGGCGAGCGCGATGTGGCCGTAGCCGGTGCCGATTTCGTAACGATCGACGCCCCAGTTGTGGGTCAGTTCGATCACCGCACCGTCCTTCTCGTCCTGGTAGCCGACGAAGGCCAGGGTGAATCTTCCTTCCGGGTAGTCGTGACGGCGCAGCAGGCGCATGCCCAGGACTTCGGTATAGAAGGCCAGCGATTTGTCGAGATCGCCGACGCGCAGCATGGTGTGCAGGATACGCATGGTGGGCTCCTTCAAAGTCACAGTATAGGCAGCGAGGCGGCGCGCTGCTTGAGTTCCGTGCGCGCGGCTTTCCACTCGGGGTAGAGCGAGCTGACCACGCGCCAGAAACGTTCGCTGTGATTCATTTCCAATAGGTGTGCGACCTCGTGGGCGACCACGTAATCGCCGAGCTGCGTCGGCAGGTGGATCAGGCGCCAATTGACACGGATGCCGCCGTGCCGGCTGCAACTGCCCCAGCGCGTTTGCGCCGAGGACAGGCCGAGTTTGGGCACGGCCAGATCGAGCCGTGCGGTGAAGTGGGCCAGACGTTCGCCAAAATGGGTGAGCGCCCGCTTCTGCAGGGCGCGCACTGCCAGTTGGCCCAGGTCGGCTTCGGGGCGCGCTTCGAGCACCAGCAGCTCGCCGACCCAGCGCACCCGGTTGGCGCCAGGCAGGACACGCACTTCTGCCTCGCTATCGAGCAGCGGCAGGCGCGCGCCGTCCTTGACCGTCAGGTGGCGCGGCTGCGTGGCGTGCGCGAGTTCGCCGAGTTTCTTCAGCACCCAGTCGCCGTGGCCCTGGACGAAGGCTTCGATCTCGGACTGGCTGGTCCGGTGCGGCGCGCCGATGCGCAGGCCGCGTTCGTCGATGGTCATCGACAGGCGCTTGGCGCCGCTTTTGAAGCGGTAGTCGACGATGCGGCCGCCGATCAGCAGGTGGCGCGTCTTCGCCTCGGGCGGCGGCGAGGGCAGGCGGAATAGCTTGAGCTGTTCGAGAAACATCGGACTGCTCAATGCGTGGCCAGCGGCGCGCCGAAGAGATCGAGGCCCTGGTGCTCGGGCGGCAGGGCAGCGATGGCGCGGGCGATCGCCAGCTCGATGACGGCGGACGGCTGCTCGATCAGGCGCCAGTTGCAGCGCAGCGTTGCGCCGTCCTGCACCTCGACCCAGTTGCCGCGTGCGGCGAAGGAAAGCGCCAGACGCGGTGCGCGCCGTGCCGCCAGCGTCAGCGCGCTGCGTCCTTCCAGGAACTTTTGTTCGATGATCTGCTGCAGGCGCTGCTTGGCTTCGGTACGCAGCCAGGCTTCGGCGCGGTCCTGGATCTGCCGCGGGGTGGCCTGCGGCGGCAGCGGCAGGGCCAGCGCCGCGCCTTCGCGGACGGCTTCCTTGTGCGTGGTGTCGAGCACCAGGCGCAGGCTGCCGCCGAGAAACGCCATTTCGGCGCCGTCGTGCCAGCGGCTGGCGGGCGCAGTTGCGCCGGCGTCGAGCTTGAGTTTGAGTTGCGGATTGCGGCTGCCGGCGCTCATGGTGACGCTCCATAAAGATGCGGGCTGATGCGGCGCATTTCGGCCTCGATCCAGGCTTCGGCCCGGGCCAGCACTTCGTTCGCCGTGAGGCCGGCGGGATCGATGGTCGGGCCGACGCTGACGGTGGCCGTGCCGCCGCGCTTGAACAGCGCGTTGCGGCCCCAGAACTCGCCCGAATTGAGCGCCACGGGTACCACCGGCGCGCCGGTCTCGACCGCGAGCAGTGCGCCGCCGCCCTTGTAGCGGTTCTTCGATCCCGGCAGCGAGCGCGTGCCTTCCGGGAAGATGATCACGGTATAGCCGTTGGCGAGGCGATCGCGGCCCTGCGCGACCAGGCGCTTGAGGCTGGACTTGGTGGCGCTGCGATCGGTCTCGATCATCGGTATCGCGGCCAGCGCCCAGCCGAAGAAGGGCAGGTACTTGATCTCCTTGCGCCAGACGAACACGGTGTCCTTGAACACCTCCTGCAGCATGAAGGTCTCCCAGGCCGACTGGTGCTTGCACAGCACCACCGCGGGTCGCGCCGGAATGTTTTCGGCGCCGAGCAGCCGGTAGGGAATGCCCAGCACATGCTTGATCAGCCAGATCGTGAAATTCACCCAGGGCACCACGGTCTGGCGCCGCATGTGCTGCGGCAGCGGACGGCAGAGGATCACGCCTAGTGTGTAGGGCGGCGTCACCACCAGCAGGATCAACAGGAACAGCAGGGAACGGAATACGGCCATCAGTGCGCGATATGGGCGGCGGCCGCAGCCAGATCGGGAAATACCAGCGTATCGGGCGGCAGTGCGGGATCATCGACGGTCTTGCGGCCCTTGCCGGTCAGCACCAGCATCGGCTGCGCGCCGACGGCGGCGGCGGCCTGCAGGTCGCGCAAGCTGTCGCCGACGGCCGGCACGCCGGTCAGGTCGGCGTTGAAGCGCGCGGCGATCTCGCGCAGCATGCCGGGCTTGGGTTTGCGGCAGTCGCAGTTGTCGGCGTTGGTGTGCGGGCAGAAGAATATCGCGTCGATGCGGCCGCCGACCTGGGCCAGCGCCTTCAGCATCTTGTCGTGGATGGCGATCAGGGTATCGGTCTCGAACAGGCCGCGGCCGACGCCCGACTGGTTGGTCGCCACCACCACACGGTAGCCGGCCTGGTTCAGCCGCGCGATGGCGGCCAGGCTGCCGGGGATCGGCTTCCACTCGTCCGGCGACTTGATGTATTGGTCGGAGTCGTGGTTGATCACGCCGTCGCGATCGAGGATCACAAGTTTCATGGTTTCATTTTCACCATGAAGCGGGCGGCGACTTTGCCGAACACCGCAGCAAAAACCGTGTTTATCGCCATCGTTCAGGCCGACAGGCGGGACAGGTCGGCAACGCGGTTCATCGCCTGGTGCAGCGTGGCGAGCAGGCCGAGACGGTTGGCGCGAAGCGCGGCATCCTCGGCATTCACCATGACGGCGTCGAAGAAGGCATCGACCGGTACCCGCAGGGCCGCCAGCGATTGCAGCGAGGTCGTGTAGTCGCCGCGCTCGAAGGCGGCGTCGGCTTGCGCCTTGACCGTGTCGAGCGCCTGGTTCAGCGCGACTTCGGCAGGCTCCTTGAGCAGTGCGACATCGACCGCAGCCGTCACCGCGCCTTCCGCCTTCTTGAGGATGTTGCCGACGCGCTTGTTGGCGGCGGCGAGGCTGGCGGCTTCGGGCAATGCAGCGAAGGCGCGTACGGCGGCCAGGCGCTTGGGGATGTCGCCGAGTCGTTGCGGGCGCAGGCCCACCACGGCATCGACTTCCAGCGCCGAATAGCCCTGGTCACGCAGGCTGCCGGCGAGGCGCTCGTAGATGAAATCGCTAAGTTTAAAAATGACACCAAGATCGCTCATCTGTGCAGCGGTGGTCAACCAATAGAGGTCGAGCGGCAGGTCGCGCTCGATCAGCATGCGCACCATACCCAAGGCATGGCGGCGCAGCGCGAAGGGGTCCTTGTCGCCGGTGGGCAACTGGCCGATGCCGAACATGCCGGCCAGCGTTTCCAGCTTGTCCGCGAGCGCGACGCACAAGCCCACCTTGCCGCGCGGCAGCTCGTCGCCGGCGAAGCGCGGCTTGTAGTGGTCCTCGATGGCATCGGCGATCTCGGCCGGCAGGCCGTCGTGCAGCGCGTAGTAGCGGCCCATGATGCCCTGCAGTTCGGGGAACTCGCCGACCATGTCGGTCAGCAGGTCGGCCTTCGACAGCAGCGCCGCCTGGTCGGCCTGACGCGCGAGCGCCTCGCCGCCGAGCTGCTGGCCGATGGCGCTGGCGATCGCGGCGACGCGTTGGGCGCGCTCGCCCTGGGTGCCCAGCTTGTTGTGATAGACCACCTTGGCGAGACCGGGGATACGGTCGGCCAGCGACTTCTTGCGGTCCTGGTCGAAGAAGAACTTGGCGTCGGCCAGACGCGGGCGCACCACGCGCTCGTTGCCGCCGATCACGGCCGAGGCGTCGGCGGGGCGGATGTTGCTGACGACGAGAAACTTGTTGGTCAGCCTGCCGTCCTTGAGCAGCGGGAAATATTTCTGGTTGGCCTTCATGGTCAGGATCAGGCATTCCTGCGGTACGTCGAGGAATTCCTTTTCGAACTGGCAGATCAGCACGTTTGGCCGTTCCACCAGTCCGGTCACTTCGTCGAGCAGCGCATCGTCCTCGATGGGCTGCAGGCCTTCCTTCGCGGCGGCGGCCTTGAGCTGCTTTTCGATTTCGGCACGGCGCGCGGCGAAGCCGGCGATCACGGCGCCTTCGCTCTCCATCTGCTGCGCGTAGGAATCGGCATTCCTGATGGCGACGATCGGATTAACGGACTCGAAGCGATGGCCCTGGGTCTCGCGGCCGGCGCTGAGTCCCAATATCGTGATCGGTACGACGTCGCTGCCATGCAGCGCGACCAGTTTGTGCGCCGGGCGGACGAAGTTCACGCTGGTCCAGCCATCCGCCAATTGGTAGGTCATCACCTTGGGGATCGGCAGCGCGGCCAGCGCATCCCACAGCGCTTTTGACAGACCGAGAGTTAGAGGCATCCCCTTTTCAAGCTTGTCCATGAACAAGGCTTCTGCCTTGCCGTCCGGCTGGCGCTTGAGCGTCGGCACAACGGAGGCGGCGGCGCCCGCATCCACTCCCAATGTGGCAAGTTTTTTCAGCAGCGCGGGTGTGGCGTTGCCTGCGGCGTCGAGCGCCACGGCGACGGGCATGAGCTTTTGCTGCACCTGCTTGTCAGCTGATTTCTCGGCGACGCCGGTGACATGCACCGCCAGGCGGCGCGGCGAAGCAAATGGCGTTGTGATCGACGTTTCGCCGATCAGGCCTTGCGACTTGAGGCTCGCTGCCAAAGTGGCGGCGAAGGATTCGCCGAGTTTCTTCAGCGCCTTGGGCGGCAGTTCCTCGACGAACAGCTCCACCAGCAAATTCTTCGTCGTCATGATCAGGCGGCTTTCTTTGCTGCTTGTTCGTTGAGCTTGGCCATCACTTCGTCGGCCCAGGCTTTAGGCGCCATCGGGAAGCCCAGCCGTGCGCGGCTCTCAAGGTAGCTCTGCGCCACGCTGCGCGCGAGGTTGCGGATGCGGCCGATGTAGGCGGCGCGTTCGGTGACCGAGATCGCGCCGCGCGCGTCGAGCAGGTTGAAAGTGTGTGCCGCCTTGAGCACCTGCTCGTAGGCCGGCAGCGCGAGCTGCTGCTCCATCAGGTGCTTCGCATTGCCTTCGTGCGCGCCGAAGGCGGTGAGCAGGAACTCCACGTTGCTGTGCTCGAAGTTGTAGGCGCTCTGCTCGACTTCGTTCTGGTGGAAGACGTCGCCGTATTTCAGGCCCGGCGCATAGACCAGATCGAAGACGTTCTCGACGCCCTGCAGGTACATCGCCAGCCGCTCCAAGCCGTAGGTGATCTCGCCGGTGATCGGTTTGCAGTCGATGCCGCCGACCTGCTGGAAATAGGTGAACTGCGTCACTTCCATGCCGTTTAGCCAGACTTCCCAACCGAGGCCCCAGGCGCCGAGCGTCGGGTTTTCCCAGTCGTCCTCGACGAAGCGCACGTCGTTTTGCTTGAGGTCGAAGCCCAGCGCTGCGAGCGAATCGAGATAGAGTTCGAGGATGTTCGCCGGTGCGGGCTTGAGCACCACCTGGTACTGGTAGTAGTGCTGCATGCGGTTGGGGTTCTCGCCATAGCGGCCGTCCTTGGGGCGGCGCGAGGGCTGCACGTAGCCGGCCTTCCACGGCTCTGGGCCGAGGGCGCGGAGGAAGGTCGCGGTATGGCTGGTGCCGGCACCGACTTCCATGTCATAGGGCTGCAGCAGAGCGCAGCCCTGCTGGTTCCAGAACGCCTGCAGGCGCAGGATGATTTCCTGAAAACTTGGCTTGCCAAGTTTCAGTGAAGACTCATGCCCGCTTGCGGGCGTGACGTCGGAACTAAAATTCGATTTTTCGGCTAGTGAAGACTCATGCCCGCTTGCGGGCGTGACGTCGGAACTAAAAGTCGATTTTTCGACCTTCAGTGAAGACTCATGCGCGCCCGCGCGCGTGACGTCGGAACTCAACGCCGGTTTTTGGTTCATCGGGAAACCCCGCAAATTCGCAAGAGGGGCGATTTTACAGGGTTTCCATGACCGGCTTGAAGCCGCCGGCTCAGGCGCGGCAGCTTCCGGTATCATCCGCGCAGTGCAACCAAAGCCCAAAGGAGTAGTACCGTGGATCATCAAGTCAGCGTGGTGTTGAAGAACGGCGAGCGTTACGATTTTCCTCTCGGTGCCGAGGATCTTGCTGCCTTCGACTCTGCCAGTGCGCGGCACTGGATTGCCGCGGCATTTCTCGAAGCGGGACTGGAAACGCCGAACCCGATGGGCAAAATGCTGCTGGTCGACCAGATACTTTTGCTGGCCATGGACTTCAAACCCTCCGATTACAAACCGCTGACGTCGGACGCGCGCCGCTTCCTCTGCGCGGCCCTGCAGGCCATGGGGCGGCCCAGCCTCACCATCGACCTCGCGGCCTACAAGCTTTAATTCCTGCGGCGACGCAAGGCAGTCATACAGGCGCCGACAGCCAGCAGCAAGGCCAGCAGGTTGCCCCAGCGGGCATAGGGTGTCAGGCCGCTGCGGCCCTGGGCCTGCACCACCAGCGCGGCGGTGACAAAGGGCGGCAGGGCGGCGGCGATGACGCCATTCGCAGCGACCATCGCGGTCATCCCGGTATTGGTGGCGCGCAACATCACGCGGCCGGTTTCGATTGCGCGCAACTGGGCGATCTGCAGGTGTTGCGGCTGTGCCAGCGAATCGCCGAACCATGCTGTGTTGGACAGGTTCACCAGCAGGGTCGCGGCAGGCAGCGCGCCGAGCAGTTCCTCGCCGAACAGATCCTCGTAGCAGATGTTGGGCGCGATGCGTTGTCCGGCCACGGCCAGCGCTTCCTGGCGCGGCGGGCCGGCGGTGAAATTCGACATCGGGATGTGCGCAAAGCGGAAGAACCAGGCAAAGCCCGGCGGCGGATATTCGCCGAAGGGCACCAGGTGGCGCTTGGCATAAGCCTTCGCCACCAGATCCGGGGTCAGCGTCACGGCGCCGTTGGTATAGCCGCCATCGGTGGTGGCGACGGCGACGCCGAACAAGGCGTCACCGTGACGGGTCAGGCCGCGCAGGACGTCGCGCGGGACTTCGTTGAAATACAGCGGCAGGGCGGTTTCGGGCAGCACGGTGAGCGTAGCCGGATGCTCGCTGGCAAGACGCAGATAGGTATCCACCGACAGCGGCAGGCGCTTCGGATCCCACTTGAGGCTTTGCGGCACGTTGCCCTGCAGCAGGCTGACGGTGATCGGTGTTCCGACCGGCTGGGTCCAGTCCATGCGTCGCAGCAGGCTGCCGGCGCCGAGCAGCAGCAGGATTGCGGCCCATGCCGCCGGTCTGCGCCAACCGGCAGCCAGCAATGCGCCGGCCAGCGCCACGATGAAGCCGATGCCATACACACCCAGCACCGACGCCCAGCCCGCCAGCGGACTCGGCGGGCTTTGCGAATAGCCGATGGCAAGCCAGGGAAAGCCGGTGAATAGCGATCCGCGCAGCCATTCGGCGAGGGTCCATAGTCCGGCGAAGAGCAAGGCGTCGCGCAGGCTGTTGCCGCGCCAGCGCTGGAAAAAGCCACCGGCCAGCGCCGGGAACAGCGCGAGATAAAGGCAGAACAGCAGCGTCGCGGCGGCGGCGGCGGGCGGGGCCATGCCGCCGAACTCGGAGAGGCTGACATAGACCCAGGACACGCCGAACAGGAAGCAGCCCGCTCCCCAGGCCAGGCCCAGCAGCAGCGCCTGGCGCGCCGTGGCAGCGCCGCGCCAGAGCAGGAACAGGCCGCCCAGGGCAAGAGTTGGCGCTGGCCATACGGCGAAATACGCGGCGAAATAGGTATCGAAGGGCGCGAAGCCGAGGACGCAGAAGGCGCCCAGCGCGAACGCGGCAAGCAGCGCAACTGCCGGCCGCCGCTGCGTCATTCGTCTACGGCGAGGGGTGCTGCGAGCGGCAAATCCTTTTGTGGATCGACCAGCAGGGTATGCACGCGGCGGCTGTCGGCACGCAGGATCTGCAGACGCAGGCCGTCGATGGTGACCACTTCGTTGCGCTTGGGCAGGCGGCCCAGATGATGGATCACGAGGCCGCCCACGGTGTCGAAATGCTCGTTGGGAAATTCGGTGGAAAAGGCGGCATTGAAGTCGGCGATTTCAGTCACGGCCTTGACCCGGTAGCGGCCGGTATTGTCCTTGACGATGTTGTCGGCGGTCTCGTCGAAGTCGTATTCGTCCTCGATGTCGCCGACGATCTGCTCCAGCACGTCTTCGATGGTGACCAGGCCGGCGACGCCGCCGTATTCGTCGACCACGATCGCCATGTGGTTGCGCGAAGCCCGAAATTCACGCAACAACACGTTCAAGCGCTTCGATTCCGGGATGAAGATCGCCGGGCGCAGGGTGTCGCGCAGGTCGAATTCCTTGCCGGCGAAATAGCGCAGCAAGTCCTTCGCCAGCAGGATGCCGAGCACGTCGTCCTTGCTTTCGCCGATGGCGGGAAAGCGCGAGTGCGCGGTTTCGAGCACGACCTCGACGATCTGTTCCGGGGAATCGTTGATATACACCACGTCCATCTGTGCGCGCGGCACCATGATGTCGCGCACCGCCATGTCGGCGACGGACAGCGCGCCTTCGATGATGGATAGCGCATCGGCGTCCATCAAGTGGCGCTCGAAGGCGCCGTGCAGCAGTTCAAGGAGTTGTTCGCGGTCTTCGGGTTCGCGTAGCAGCAGCGCGGAAAGACGTTCGATCAGACTGGGTCGACTGGATGGGTCCATGCTTAAGCGTAAGGATCGGGGTAACCGAGAGCATCCAGGATTTCGCGTTCAAGCGCTTCCATGTGTTCGGCATCATCGCTGCCGGCTTCGTGGTCATAGCCCTGTAAGTGCAGCATACCATGCACGACCAGGTGCGCGTAATGGGCTTCGCGCGACTTGCCCTGTTGCTCCGCTTCGCGTGACACCACCGGCAGGCAGAGCACCAGATCGCCGCAGATCCGGTCGCCCGATTCGTAAGGGAAGGACAGCACATTGGTGGCGTAATCCTTGCCGCGGTAGTCGCGGTTGAGATTGCGTCCTTCTTCGTCGCCGACGAAACGCAGCGTTACCTCGGCAGGCAGCGCACAGGCGGCTCGCACCCAGCGACGAAGCTGCGGACGAGTCGGCGCCTGCTCCTTGCCGTCCGGGTACTGCACCGACAGCAGCAACTCAGGCAGTCGGTGTCGGGTGCGGGCTGCCATGTGTTTAGTTATGGCCGCTTCGCTTAACGCCGATGACGCCGGCGTTAGCCTCCACTGAAACTGCTTTTTCATAGGCATCGACGATGCGTGCCACCAGCGGGTGGCGGACTACGTCGGAGGCGTCGAAATCGGTGAAGGCGAGTCCGCGCACCTCGGCCAGGATGCGGCGCGCCTCAACCAGGCCGGACTTCTGGCCGCGCGGCAGATCGATCTGCGTCACGTCGCCGGTGACCACCGCCTTGGCGCCGATGCCGATGCGAGTGAGGAACATCTTCATCTGCTCCGGCGTGGTGTTCTGCGCCTCGTCGAGAATGATGAAGGCATGATTCAGGGTGCGGCCGCGCATGTAGGCCAGCGGCGCAATCTCGATGCTCTGCTTCTCGAACAGCTTGGATACCTTCTCGAAGCCCATCAGGTCGTAGAGCGCGTCGTAGAGCGGGCGCAGATAGGGATCGATTTTCTGCGCCAGGTCGCCGGGCAGGAAGCCCAGCCGCTCGCCGGCTTCGACCGCCGGCCGGGTCAGGACGATGCGGCTGACCTGGTCGCGCTCGAAGGCATCGATCGCCGAGGCGACCGCAAGATAGGTCTTGCCGGTGCCGGCCGGGCCGATGCCGAAGGTGATGTCGTGGTCCTGGATGTCGCTCAGATACTTGGCCTGGTTCGGCGTGCGCCCGTGCAGATCGGTCTTGCGGGTCAGCAATCCGGCATTCGGTTGCGCCGGGGTCCGCGAATTGCGGTTGCGCGTGATTTCGATGAGGCCAAGCTGCAGTTCGTCGATCGACAGCGGTTCGCTTGCCTGTTCGTAGAAATGCTGCAGGGCCGTGGCCGCCAGACGTGATTGCGGCAGCTCGCCGTTGATGCGGCAATGCTGGCCGCGCCGGCTGATGGTGACGTCGAAGGCGGCCTCGATCTGACGCAGGTTCTCGTCCAGCGCGCCGCACAGATTCTGCAGCCGCGCGTTGTCGAGCGGCTGCAGGACAAGACTCAGGGCACGGGGGGCGATCATGCGATTGGGCGGAATGCGCGTCTAGGCCTGCGTCACGACTTCGCCGCGCAGGCTGTGCGGCAGGGCGCCGGTGATGGTGACGTCGATGAAACGGCCGATCAGGCGTTCGTTGCCGGCGAAGTTGACCACGCGATTGTTGTCGGTGCGCCCGGCCAGTTCGCTGGCGTCCTTGCGTGCGTGGCCTTCGACCAGGACGCGCTGCGTCGTGCCGACCATCGCCTCGCTGATCCGCAGCGCCTGAGCCTCGATGGTTTTCTGCAAGCGCATCAGGCGTCTTATCTTGAGTTCCTGCGGCGTGTCGTCGGCCATGTCGGCGGCCGGCGTGCCGGGGCGCGGGCTATAGACGAAGGAGAAGCTGTTGTCGAAGTTGAGTTCCGCGACCAGGCGCATGGTCTTCT
Source organism: Sulfuritalea sp. (assembly GCA_030696505.1). Classification (GTDB taxonomy): domain Bacteria; phylum Pseudomonadota; class Gammaproteobacteria; order Burkholderiales; family Rhodocyclaceae; genus Sulfuritalea. The sequence continues at coordinate 18,904 of JAUYSD010000393.1, forward strand.
CGAAGTCCTCCTCGGTTTCGCCGGGGAAGCCGATGATGAAGTCGGACGAAAGCGACAGATCGGGGCGTGCCGCCCTGAGCTTTCTCACCAGCGACTTGAATTCGAGTACCGAATAGCCGCGCTTCATGGCGGCCAGAATCCGGTCGGAACCGGATTGCACCGGCAGATGCAGGTGCGAAACCAGCTTGGGCGTGCAGCGGTACGCGTCGATCAGCCTCTGCGTCATCTCGCGCGGATGCGAGGTCGTATAGCGGATGCGCTCGATGCCTTCCATTTCGGCCAGGGCTTCGATCAGGAAAGCCAGATCGGCCGGCTCGTCGTCGTCCATGTCGCCGCCGAACTTTCCCCGATAGGCGTTGACGTTCTGGCCCAGCAAGGTGACTTCGCGCACGCCGCGCGCAACCAGTGCGGCAATCTCGGCCAGCACGTCGGGCAGCGGGCGCGAGACTTCCTCGCCGCGCGTGTAGGGCACGACGCAGAAACTGCAGTATTTGGAACAACCCTCCATGATCGAGACGAAGGCCGAGGTTCCGGTGACGGTGGCGGGCGGCAGGGCATCGAACTTCTCGATTTCCGGGAAGGAGATGTCGACCTGCGCGCGCCCGCTTTCGCGCCGCGCGGCGATCATCTGCGGCAGGCGATGCAGGGTCTGTGGGCCGAAGACGAGGTCGACGTAGGGCGCGCGGGCGACAATGGCCGCACCTTCCTGGCTGGCGACGCAGCCGCCGACGCCGATCACCAGATTCGGATTGAGTTGCTTGAGGTGCCTGATCCGGCCCAGATCGTGGAACACCTTCTCCTGCGCCTTCTCGCGCACCGAGCAGGTATTGAACAGGATGATGTCGGCTTCTTCGGGATTGTCCGTCTTGACCGCGCCGTCGCTGCCGGCCAGCACGTCGGCCATCTTGTCGGAGTCGTATTCGTTCATCTGGCAGCCGAAGGTGCGGATGAACACTTTCTTTGCCATCGTGGGTTGCGTGAAATGGATGAAGAAGGCCGGCAATTATAGAACAGCCGCAGTCGCCGCCCGTTTGCTACCATCGCCGCCATGAAAACCAAGTTCCAGGGCGGGCCGAAGTCCGCCACACCGGCGTCAAGCGCAGCGATCGTAACAAAACCAGCAGTCGTCCTGCTTTCCGGCGGTCTCGATTCCGCCACGGTGCTGGCCCTCGCGCGCGAGCAAGGCTTTGCCTGCCATTGTCTGTCGCTCGATTACGGGCAACGGCATGGTGCCGAACTGCAGGCGGCGGCGCGCGTTGCCGAGGCTCTCGGGGCGACGGCGCATCGCGTGCTGAAGCTCGATCTCGGCCAGTTGGGCGGTTCGGCGTTGACCGACAACTCGATCGCCGTGCCGATTGCCGGCGTGCAGCCGGGCATCCCGGTCACCTATGTCCCAGCCCGCAACACCATCATGCTGTCGCTGGCCCTGGCCTGGGCCGAGGTGCTCGGAGCGCAGGACATCTTTGTCGGCGTCAATGCCGTGGACTATTCGGGTTATCCGGATTGCCGGCCCGAATTCATCCGCGCTTTCGAGACACTCGCCAATCTGGCGACCAAGGCCGCGGTCGAAGGCCGCCCGCTCAAGCTGCACGCGCCGCTGATCGCCATGAGCAAGGCGCAGATCATCGCCAGCGGCGCCCGACTGGGCGTCGACTACGGCATCACCGTTTCCTGCTACCAGGCCGACGCACAGGGCCGCGCCTGTGGCGTGTGCGACTCCTGCCGCCTGCGCAGCGAAGGCTTTGCCGCCGCCGGTGTGGCCGACCCGACCCGTTACGCGGATGGCAATTGATTGCCATTATTCGGAGTCAAAGAAGACTGATTCCATGCCCCGGTCTATATCCTAGAATGATTCGCTATTTGTAAAAGAATCAAGCCACGACGATGGCTTTTGGGGGGAGTATGGAATTCACTATTCATTTGCAGATTCTTGGCATTGTGCTTGCCACCGGGATGGTCATGGGCGCGGTGGCCAACAAGACCAACTTCTGCACCATGGGCGCCGTTTCGGACTGGGTGAACATGGGCGACACGGGGCGTCTGCGCGCCTGGTTGCTGGCGATTGCCGTGGCCACGCTCGGCGTCGTGGTGCTTGAAGCTTCGGGCAAGGTGGTTATCGGTACAAGCACTTTTCCGCCTTACCGGACGCCCAATCTGGCTTGGCTGCGCTATGTGCTGGGTGGCCTCATGTTCGGCATCGGCATGACCCTGGCTTCCGGTTGCGGCAACAAGACCCTGGTGCGCATAGGCGGCGGCAACCTGAAATCCCTGGTGGTTTTGGCGATCGCATCGGCCTGCGCCTACGCGATGCTGTGGACCAACTTCTACGACACCGTGTTCGGTAGCTGGATGTCGGCGACCACGATCAATCTGGCAGCCGCCGGCAAGACCAGCCAGGCCCTGGGGGAATTGACCGGGCTCGGCAATACGGCCTTCGGTGTGGTGCTGGCCCTGGCGCTGTTTGGCTTTGCTTTTTCCTCACGCGATTTCCGCGGCAATTTCGACCACATCTTGGGCGGTGTGGTGATAGGCCTTGCCGTCATCGTCGGCTGGTATATCACCGGTGGATCGATGGGGGCGGCCTGGAAGGAATTCGCCGATTTCGCCGACGTCAAGCCCTTGCGGGTCGAGACGCAGTCCTTCACGTTCATCAGTCCGATGGGCGACATGGCGCGTTACGTGATGAACCCGGCCGATACCTCACTGATCAACTTCGGCATCATGGCGCTGGTCGGCGTGATCGTCGGCTCCCTGCTTTATGCCTTGATCAGCCGCAGTTTCCGCGTCGAGTGGTTCGTCAATCTCGGCGACTTCGCGAATCATGCGGTAGGTGCCGTGCTGATGGGCATTGGCGGTGTGCTGTCGATGGGCTGCACGGTCGGGCAGGCGATTACCGGCGTCTCGACGCTGGCCCTGGGTTCGGTATTGACCCTGGTCTCGATCGTGGCTGGCGCTGCCGGCATGATGAAGTATCAATACTGGCGGATGATGCAGGAAGCCTGAAAGGGCTTCGATGAATTCACGGATGTCGCGTCGGAGCAGTTGCGGCGCCCTGCCACGGCCCGGACTGCGCTCCGGGCCGGTTGCCCGTCGTAGCATTGCCAACTGCATAGCTCTCCTTGAGCAACTCCCTGCTCTTTTTCCCGCCTCACAGAAGTTGGCGAGGAGATTACGTACGATTTCTCGATTCACGCCGGCCTGAGAACGGTTCGCAGCAAGGTAAGGAAGGATAAAAACAACTATCTGAATTAGGCAGCAGCGGCGTTTCGCCGAGAGGGGGAGAGGAAATGACTGATGTATCCATAGCCACCGTCGGGATTGAGGACAAGGATCTCATGGTGCTGAAGTCCTTGTTGCCGCTGGTTGCCAGAACTCAAAGCCTGACTTGGCGGTTGGTCGAGGACCCGGCAGTCGCCCAGATTGCCTTTCTGGGGCGTTTGCCGCCGGAGCGGGTGGCCGAACTGGTGGGCAGGCTTGGCGACAGGCTGCTGCTTATTTACTGTTGTTCGCGCGGTGAGGAGGCTCCGCCCGGGGTCCGTGTACTCGGGCACTGCCCGCCACGAGCCAACGAGATCGCCGAGGTCCTGGCGGAGGCGGCGCAGCTGGCCACAGCCTCGGCTGCCACGGCGCAACGTGCGACCGAGTCGGCCGTTGCCGCGCGGGCGACGCGCAAGCTGTTCCAGCCGGAGCGCAGCCTGATCGGCGCGATTCAAGCGATTATCCCCAAACTGCTCATCGATCAGCCGCTAGCCGTGAGTGTTCCCGGCGCGCCGGATCTCCTCGTCGATGTCAACGCTGGGGTGCGGGCCGCCCGTGCCGATCCTACGTGGTTCTCAAGCCACGATTTCTGGCGGGCCGATCCCGCCGCGTGCCAGATCAAGGTCACCAATGACGCGAAACTGCTGGGCGAATGCCGGCGTTTTTCCGCGCGGCCCTACCAGGCCCTGCGCTTCTGGGGCGTGATGAGCGCTTCCCAGGGGCAACCACTGGCGGAAATCGCCCGGGCAACCCGGGTCGGCCTGAAAAAGATGCCGGATTTCAAACTGCTGCCGCACCTCGAGTGGCAGCCGCGGCTGGCCGAGGGTCTGGTGGGAAAGCTGTCTGCGCCGGAACACGTGGTGGCCAGCGCTGCCCGGCCGATCGAGGAAATCATCGATTTTCTCAACGCGGCTGCGGTGCTCGGTCTGGTCAAGACCGAATGAAACCTGCCGTCCGGAAGCAGCGTGAAGACAATTCCGCGACCAACGGCCATGCTTTCGACCTCGATCATGCGGTCTGCTGCAGATAGGCCGCAGTCGCCGGGCTTTTTAGCAATTCCCATTTGACAGACACTTCGTCTATTGGTTAGAATGCTCGGCTTTCCGAGAAGCGCATGGGCGGATTCCATCCCTTGCTGCGCGGGCCGGGTTATCGATGCAAGCAAGGAACACGAGAATGAAAACATTTTCCGCCAAGCCACAAGAGGTCCAGCACGACTGGGTTGTCGTCGATGCCACGGACAAGGTGCTGGGTCGCCTGGCTGCCGTGATCGCACATCGGCTGCGTGGCAAACACAAGGCCATCTTCACGCCGCACGTCGATACCGGCGATTACATTGTCGTGGTGAACGTGGAAAAGCTGCGCGTAACGGGCAACAAGGCCGAAGACAAAAAATACTATCGCCACACCGGCTATCCGGGTGGTATCAACGAAACCAACTTCACCAAACTGCAGCAGCGTTTTCCGGGGCGCATCCTGGAAAAGGCCGTGAAGGGCATGCTGCCCAAAGGTCCGCTGGGCTACGCGATGCTGAAGAAGATGAAGTGCTACGCCGGCGCCGCGCATCCGCATAGCGCCCAGCAGCCGAAGACGCTGGAAATCTAAGGAGTTCTCATGGCAGTCACCCAATATTATGGTACCGGTCGCCGCAAGACGGCCATTGCCCGCGTGTTTCTGCGCACCGGCAGCGGCAAGTTCGTGGTCAACGACAAGCCGGTCGACGAGTTCTTCTCGCGCGAAACCGGCCGCATGGTGGTGCGTCAGCCACTTGAACTGACCCAGCACACGACCACCTTCGATATTCTGGTGAATGTCGAAGGCGGCGGCGAGTCTGGCCAGGCCGGTGCCGTTCGTCACGGCATCACCCGCGCCCTGATCGAATACGACGCGACCTTGAAGCCGGCTCTTTCGAGCGCCGGATTCGTTACCCGCGATGCACGCGAAGTGGAGCGCAAGAAGGTCGGTTTCCGCAAAGCGCGCCGGCGCAAGCAGTTCTCGAAGCGCTAAGCTTCAGCGGCCGTATCGCTGTTGCGCAAAAAGCCGCCTCCGGGCGGCTTTTTAGTTATGTCCGAGCCGGATGCGGGGACGGTATCCCCTGGTGGGAGATGTCCTTATCCTTTGGCTGAAGGCGGTATCCACCGGATGAAGCCGCCACGGCTGCCGTCGATGGAGCCGGCATCGGCCGCCCTTTGAAACTCCGTTTTCGTTTGTATCCGGTTACGGGTTAACATCTTCTCTTCGCGGCAAGGAGCGTGGCATGATCAAGGCAGGTATCGTGGGCGGTACGGGCTATACGGGAGTGGAACTCTTGCGCTTGTTGGCGCAGCATTCCGGCGTCGAGCTTACTGCAATCACCTCGCGGGGCGAGGCCGGGACCAAGGTTGCCGACATGTTTCCCAGCCTGCGCGGCGCCGTGAGCCTGAATTTCAGCGATCCCAAAGACGCGCCGCTAAGCGATTGCGACGTGGTGTTTTTCGCCACGCCCAATGGCATCGCCATGCAGCAGGTGGCGCAGTTGCTGGACGCCGGAGTCAAGGTCATCGACCTGGCGGCCGATTTTCGCATCAAGGACGTCGCTCTTTGGGAGCGGTGGTATGGCATGACCCACGTTAGCCCTGATTTGATCGCCGAAGCGGTATATGGCCTGCCCGAAGTGAATCGCGAGCAGATCCGCGAGGCACGGCTGGTGGCGAATCCCGGCTGCTATCCGACGGCGACTCAGCTCGGCTTCCTGCCGCTGGTGGAGGCGGGCTGTATCGATCTCGGACATTTGATTGCCGACGCGAAATCGGGCGTTTCCGGCGCCGGTCGAAAAGCGGAGATAGGGATACTGTTCTCCGAGGCTGCGGATAACTTCAAGGCCTATGGCGTGCCGGGGCATCGCCACCTGCCCGAGATCCGGCAGGGTTTGGCGCGTGCTGCAGGCATGGCCGAGCAGCAGATCGGCCTGACCTTCGTGCCGCACCTGACGCCGATGATTCGCGGCATCCATGCCACGCTCTATGCGCGTATTACGCGTGAAGAGGATTTCCAGACCTTATTCGAGCAGCGTTATGCCGTGGAGCCTTTTGTCGATGTGCTGCCGCCGAATTCGCATCCCGAGACGCGTTCGGTACGCGCGGCAAATACCTGCCGGATTGCAGTGCATAGACCGCAGGGGGGCGATACGCTGGTGGTCCTCTCGGTGATCGACAATCTGGTAAAGGGGGCCGCAGGGCAGGCGGTACAAAACATGAACCTCATGTTTGGTCTGGACGAATGTTCGGGTCTTTCGCAAGTTCCCGTTTTGCCCTGACACTGAGGCGGCTGCGTAGCCGCTTCGGCATTTCAGCACCGCGAGTTGCGATCCGGACGCATCTGCCATGGTATTGGCGGGCGCTGTCCGTGGTCGCAATCGCGGGTGCGTCATTGGCTTTGGCCGGCTGGATTTATGATGCGGGGCAGCGCTTTGCGGGTTTTCATCAAGGAGCAAGCGAACATGAGATCACCGAAATGCGGGAACGCATTACGCGGCTGGAATCCGAGTTGGAAAGTGCCCGCAAGGTGGCGAATGCCAGCGAAAGTCGTTTGCGCATCGAGAGCACCTCGCAGGAGCAACTGACCGCGCAAATACGGACCTTGGAAGAGGAAAACACTCACCTCAAGTCCGATCTGGCAACGTTTGAAAGCTTGGCAGGAGGGCAGGTGGGAAATTCCGGACTGGCGATCAGTCGGCTGCAGATCCTTCCGCTCGGCGATGGCCAGTATCGCTACCGCCTCCTGTTGGCGCAGACAGGCGAGAAAAAAGACAAGGAATTCAACGGCATGATACAGCTGTTTGCGACCGTGCAGCAAGGCGCAGAGACTGCTATGATGCAATTTCCCGTTGCCGGAGATCCCGCTGCCAGCCAGTATCAGGTCAGCTTTCGCTACTTCCGGCGACTGGAAGGCACATTCAAGGTGGCGAGCGGTGCGCGAATTCAACGCGTCGAGGTGCGTCTGATTCAGGGCGGCGCAGTGAAAGCCAGTCAGAGCGTGATGCTTTGAGCGTCACGGAATTCACACATTAGACAGGTGAGGAGATCCCAGTCATGTTTGGCAAGAAAATCAACAAACCCCAGGGTCGTATCGACAGCTTGATCGGTGCCGGCACTTCTCTGGAAGGCGATGTGACTTTTACCGGCGGCCTTCGTGTCGATGGCGAAATCAAGGGAAACGTTCGCGGCAGCGAGGGACAACCGGCAACGCTGGTGATCAGTGAGCATGCGCGGATCGAGGGCGAGATCTCGGTTTCCCACCTGGTTATCAACGGAACCGTGATTGGTGCGGTGCATTCGAGCGATTTCCTGGAACTTCAGACGCGCGCCCGGGTCACGGGTGATGTCGAGTACAGTACGATCGAAATGCATCTCGGGGCCGTAGTGCAGGGCCGCTTGGTGCATGAGGGTGCGCCGTCGAAGGCGGTGGAATTGAAACTGGCTGCCAGCAATTGACGCCTGAAGCTATTGAAACCATAATTTCCGGACATACATACTAGTCCATTGCGGAAAACCCACAGGAGAACACCATGAATGCACCCACCGAAATGCCGGCCCCACTCAATTTCACCGATAACGCGGCATCCAAGGTCAAGGAACTCATTGCCGAAGAAGGCAACCCCGAACTCAAACTGCGGGTGTTCGTGACTGGCGGCGGTTGCTCCGGGTTTCAATACGGCTTCACTTTTGACGAAGTGACCAACGACGACGACACCGTGATGGAAAAGAACGGTGTATCGCTGCTGATCGACCCGATGAGCTATCAGTACCTGGTCGGTGCCGAGATCGATTACTCGGAGGGGCTCGAAGGTTCGCAATTCGTGATCAAGAATCCGAATGCTCAATCGACCTGCGGCTGCGGGTCGTCTTTCTCCGCCTGATTCGGGTTCCATAGACAAGAAAAGGCGCGAGGCCGTGGGCTCCGCGCCTTTTGTCGTTAGCGCCTGCCGTCACGCGCGGAATCAGTGCCGATAGATGGCGCCCAGGATACGTGGCCCGCGGGCGCCAGTGACTTCCGGTAAATTGCCCGTTTCGCCGTTCAGAGTGCGCCACGCCAACCAGGCAAAGGCCAGCGCTTCGACCCAGTCGGCCGCCTGACCGAGAGAGTTGGTGCTGGCAACACGGCAATTTGTCAGATGATGCTGCAGTCGAGCCATCAAAGTCTGATTGTGCGCGCCGCCGCCGCAGACGAAGAGTTCGACGGGATTGCCGCACCAGCGATTGATTGCCTGAACCGCAGACACGGCGCTGAGTTCAATCAGGGTCGCCTGGACGTCCTCCGGTCGTTCGCTGCCGGCAAGATGGCGCTCGATCCACGCCAGATTGAACTCGTCGCGGCCGCAGCTCTTGGGTGGGCTTGCAGCGAAAAAGCCGTCAGTGAGGAAGCTGTGCAGCAGTTCGGGAAGCACCAGCCCCTGCGCGGCCCACTGGCCGCCGTCGTCGTAGCGCAGTCCCTTGTGGCGTTCAATCCAGGCGTCCAGCAGCAGATTGCCGGGCCCGCAGTCGAAGCCGCGCACCGCTTGTCCGGGATTGAGGTTGGTCAGATTGGCGATGCCGCCAATGTTCAGGATGACCCGATGTAGTGAGGGATTGCCGAATATCGCAGCATGAAAGGCCGGCACCAGCGGGGCTCCCTGGCCGCCGGCGGCAATGTCGCGGCTGCGGAAATCGGCTATGACGGTAATTCCGGTCAATTCGGCCAGCAGCGCCGGGTTGTTCAACTGCACGGTATAACCGGCGGCAGGTTGATGCCGGATGGTCTGTCCGTGACAACCTATGGCCGCAACTTGTCCGGCGCCGACCCCGGCCTTGGCCAGAAGGTGGCCGACCGCCTCGGCGTAGCAACGAGCCAGTTCGTTGGCAAACAGGGCGGCGGAGTTGATTTCATCGTGTTGCGCAGTCTGCAGCCGGAGGGCCTGCTGGCGGATGGCGTCAGAATACGGTTGCCAGAATGTGGCAAGTGCGCGCGGCTGACCGTGGGAGAAGTCGACCAGGGCGGCATCGACGCCGTCGAGGCTGGTTCCCGACATCAAGCCCACGACCAGCGGCACGGCCGATGCCATGTCAGTCGGCTTGGGCGAGGTCGAATCCGCGAATCAGGTCAATACGGGCAAGATGGGCCGCGGTTTGTTCCCGGAACAGGCCAAGCTGTTGCGGCATCAAGGGTGGCGCGCTGGGCAAGGCCATCGCCAGCGGATTCTGATGCACTTCATTGACGCGGAACTCGTAATGCAGGTGCGGACCGCTGACCAGCCCCGTCGCGCCGACGAAGCCGATTACGTCGCCTTGGCCGACGCGATTGCCTTTGCGCAGGCCCGACGCGAAGCCAGAGAGATGCCCGTAAAGCGTCGTATAGCGATTCTGATGGCGCAGGATTACGACCTTGCCGTATCCGCCCTTCACTCCGACATACTCGACCACGCCGTCGCCGGTGGCCTTGACCCGGGTGCCGGTCGGAGCGCCATAATCGACGCCCTTGTGCGCGCGCCATTTCTGCAGGACGGGATGGAAGCGCGCCGACGTGAAGCCGGAGGTGATGCGTGAGAATTCCAGCGGTGAGCGCAGGAAGGCCTTGCGGATGTTCTTTCCGTCGGCGGTGTAATAGCCGCCATTGCCTTCATTGGTGCCGGGGTCGGCGAACCATGCAGCGCGGAAGGTCTTGCCATTGTTGACGAACTCAGCGGCGAGGATGCGCCCGCTGCGTACGGCACGGCCGAGATAGGTTGCGGATTCGTAGATGACGGCAAGCCGATCGCCCTGGCGCAGGTCGCGATGAAAATCGATGTCGCCGCCAAAAATGTCCGCCAGCTGCGTCGCGACCGTGTCGGGAATTCCTGCCGCGTCGGTAGCGCCGAACAGGGAATAGCGAATCTCGGCAGTTTTCATGACCACCTGGGTTTCGAGTGGCAGGCGTTGCTCCGATGCCGTGAATTGGTCGCCATCCGGTGCAGCGCGGCGTTCGATCACCAGGGCCTGGTCCTTGCCGCCGTTGAGCGGGAAGACCAGGGTCTGCAGTTCACCTTGAGGCCCGGTTCGCACCGTCAGGTTCTTGCCCGGGCTGAGCTGGCGGAACAGGCTTTGGGCCGTGGTGTTGCTTTTCAGAAAACCGAGCGCAGCCGGATCATCGATCCCGAGTCGCTGCAACAAGTCCATTACCGTGTCGCCCCGCTGCACGCGGTCTTCGCGCAGGAAGCTCTGATCGGTGTCGGATGCTGCCGTCAGTGGCGGCAGAGTCAGTTGCTCGACCACTTGCTGGCGGGGGATATCCGCCACACGGAAGTCATTCACGGTACCGAAAGCGGCGACCATGCTGAAGAGTGAAACTCCCAGCACGCCAGTGCCAACCCAGAAATGCCCGGGCCGTTCGACTCGGTAGTCAAGGAGTTGCGCTAAAATTCCGCTCTTGTTTTTTTGCAATTGGATGGGTGAATAACTGGAAACGCAGTTTCAGAGAAGGCTAATGCAAGCGTTAGCCGGAACTAAAAGTCGCGTGAGTGTAGCAAATATCCCCCTTCCGTCAAACCGGGTTACCTCACTATGGTCGATATCGACTCGCAACTGGCACTGATCAAGCGTGGCGCGGACGAACTGCTGATCGAATCCGAACTCGTCGAAAAACTGAAATCAGGACGTCCCCTTCGCGTCAAGGCGGGCTTCGATCCCACGGCGCCGGATCTTCATCTCGGACACACCGTACTGATCAACAAGTTGCGGCATTTTCAGGATCTCGGCCATCACGTCATGTTCCTGATCGGCGATTTCACGGGAATGATCGGCGACCCGAGCGGCAAGAACACGACGCGACCGCCGCTGTCCCGCGAGCAGATACTGGAGAACGCCGACACTTATCGGGAGCAGGTGTTCAAGATCCTCGATCCGCAGAAGACCGAGGTCTGCTTCAACTCGACCTGGTTCGAACCCCTCGGTGCCGCCGGCATGATCAAGCTCGCTGCGCGCCACACCGTGGCGCGCATGCTGGAACGCGACGATTTCTCCAAGCGCTACACCGGCGGCCAACCCATCGCCATTCATGAATTCCTCTATCCCCTCTGCCAGGGCTACGATTCGGTGGCCATGAAGGCAGACGTCGAACTCGGCGGCACCGACCAGAAGTTCAATCTGCTGGTCGGCCGCGAATTGCAGAAGCATTACGGTCAGGCACCGCAATGCGTCTTGATGATGCCTTTGCTGGAAGGACTGGACGGCGTCAACAAGATGTCGAAATCTCTCGGCAATTACATTGGCATTGCGGAATCACCGACCGAGATTTTCGGCAAGCTGATGTCCGTCTCGGATGAACTGATGTGGCGCTACTACGAACTGCTTTCGTTTCGTGCCAACGCCGAGATCGCCGAATTCAAGCGTGAAGTGGCCGAAGGACGCAACCCGCGCGACGTCAAGGTATTGCTGGCGCAGGAGATCGTGACCCGGTTCCATTCGGCCAGGGACGCCGATGCTGCTCTCGCCGAGTTCGAGGCGCGGTTTCAGCGCGGCGTGCTGCCCGAGGACATGCCCGAGATCAGCGTCGCGGCGGGCTCACTTGCGCAGGTATTGAAAGCCGCTGGACTGACGTCGAGCACATCGGATGCCCTGCGCATGATCGATGGTGGCGGAGTGAGGATTGACGGCGAGAAAGTTGGCGATCGCAATGCGGCGCTGAGTGCAGGCGGGTGCGTTGTATTACAGGTGGGTAAGCGAAAGTTCGCCCGCGTGACCCTTATTTGAGATTCCTCGAAATTTTTTTGCGTAATCTATTGACCAACTAAAAACGGTCCGTATAATGCGCCCCTCTCTGCTGCATGCGGAGCCGCTGAAGGAAGTGAGTTGGAGGCGGAGTTCTTTAAAAACCAAACAACCGATAGGTGTAGGTGCTTGCTGTGCTGGAGGTGGTGGTGGGTAGTCATTCCGAAATCGAAGGGATGGCTGCTGGTCCGAGTTGAAAGACTGGGGCTGAGTTCGGAGGGTGATCTGAAAGGATTGCGTGACGGATCTGCTGCTGCTGGATGCTAAGAGTATTGAAGCAAGTGCTTACACGAAGTAACAGTAAGGTTAAATGCAAATTTAGCCTCTGAGATTCGTTTGAGCGAGTAGTAAAAACAGACAGATTGAACTGAAGAGTTTGATCCTGGCTCAGATTGAACGCTGGCGGAATGCTTTACACATGCAAGTCGAGCGGCAGCGCGGGGGCAACCCTGGCGGCGAGCGGCGAACGGGTGAGTAATGTATCGGAACGTACCCAGTCGTGGGGGATAACTATCCGAAAGGATAGCTAATACCGCATACGTCCTGAGGGAGAAAGCGGGGGACCGTAAGGCCTCGCGCGATTGGAGCGGCCGATATCGGATTAGCTAGTTGGTGAGGTAAAGGCTCACCAAGGCGACGATCTGTAGCGGGTCTGAGAGGATGATCCGCCACACTGGAACTGAGACACGGTCCAGACTCCTACGGGAGGCAGCAGTGGGGAATTTTGGACAATGG
>JAUYSD010000027.1 GCA_030696505.1 Sulfuritalea sp.
CCGACGCGACTACCAGACCTGCGCGATTTTGAGTTCCCACCCGGAAGCGCAGACCGCCCCCATCTGCTTTCATGCTCAGCAATGTGTGGAGAAAGCGCTGAAGGCGGCGATGACCGCCAACCAGGTCTACTTCCGCTACACGCATGATCTTGGTGCGCTGGCCCATCTGCTGACCGGCGCCGGCATTGCGCCACCCTTCACGGCCGGCGAACTTGAACGTCTCACCCCATCGGCGGTAGAACTGCGCTACGACGAAGGAGTCCCGCTATTGACTCGGGACGAAGCCACCGATATGGCGGTCCGGACATTGGCCTGGGCGGAAGCCTTGGTGGCGAAGGCGCAGTGACCGGCCTGAAAGTTGCCGCAGGCGTCTTCGTCCTGCTCGTCGCGATGCTGCTGGCGCAGATGCTGTTCGCGCCGCCGCGCGAAGCGGCGCCGGCGATGACGCACGGCATGCCCTGGCAGATCGATCTGCCGGGGCCGGGGCAATCGCGGGTGTTCGGCCTGACGCTGGGCGGCAACGCGGCCAGCACGCTGGCCGATGCGCTACGCCTTGCGAAGGACGCGCCCACGCTCGCGCTGCTGACGCCGCAGGATGCGCCGGCGGCCCTCGAAGCCTATTTTGAAAGCGTGTCGCTCGGTGCCCTGACCGGCAAGCTGGTGCTGAGCGTCGCCGCCACGCCGGGCGAACTGGAAGCGATGCGCCGCAATGCGGCGAAGACCGATCACCTCGAAACCGGCATCCGCAAATACGCGCTGCACGAGGCCGACCGGCAGCGCGCCGAACACCTGCCGCTCGCCGCGATCGCCTTCATTCCCGCCGCCAGCCTCGACGAGGCCGTCATCCTGCAGCGCTTCGGCACGCCGACGGAGCGCATCCGCCAGGGCGAGACGCTGGAACATTTCCTCTATCCGGCCCAGGGCCTGGACATCGTGCTCGACAGCAAGGGCAAGGAAGTGCTGCAGTACATCGCCCCCGCCGAGTTCGCCCGGCTGCGCGCGCCGCTGGGGAAATAGCCGCAGCAAGAGTTGGCGCTGGCGACACGGCGCCATGCCACCGCGCTGCGCCGCAGATTGCCGCCGGCATGATTCAGGTCTATCCTCGCGCGATTCGATCGGGATAGCCGTTGCCGCGCAGCGCCAATGATTTCAAACGTAGTGATCAATAATATGCCCACCATTGGCTCCGACGTACCGAGCATAAATAGACTACCTACTAGGCAACAAGCAGTGATCCGAGGGAAGATCGCCGACATTGTTATTGAAACCTTTATCGATCCGGCTGACATTGATTACATCAACGCGAGATTTATGGCGTTGAATCATCAATACAGGCCTTTTTTCTGGCCTGCGCTACAGGCAATTGAGAAATGCCTGAAAGCGAGCCTCATCTTTTGTGGCGTTCCAGTGCGAGGAAAGAACTTTGGCCACAAGTTAATTTCGATGGCGAATACTCTCAGGCCACACGACAAAGTATTGGAAGAATTGAAACTAGCCCCTGCGGAGCAGCATAGTGAGCTGGAGCGCCTAAATCTGTGGGGTACTCATGACCCAATGGAATTCATAGCTTCGATTGAAGAGTATGGTGATCCCAGCAATCGATACAACCTCTTTGGGTCGAAATACCAGGCGTCATATCTGCCGAAACTCGATCAAATTGTTTGGGCGTTAAGGTCGAAGTACATTGGCAATAAGGCACTTTGTGGAACCGGCATGAATCAAATGCTTGACTACGCTGCTTACGAGCAGAATTTTTGCTTTGCGCCTCCCAACTACAAACACGACTCGTTCTACGGCAAGTTCAGCCTTGGAGCTACCGTGCCCTCTATTGAGGCTGCATTAAAAGGTTTATACGGGCATAGAGCTATCTTTGAGGAATGGTTGAAAACAAATATCACGATCACACAAGAAGAGATCAATGAAATCCGTGACCGCAAATAGCGCCATAGAGGTCCGCCATAGGGGTCAGCATGAAATCGATTTCCATGTCCGCACGAATTGCCGTCCCATCAGCGCCGACTTCTTCGAAGCCTTAAGGCCGCGAAAACCCAATCCACGCTGACCCTGCATAACAGGACAATGAACCGCTGCCCTGACCCCGTATAGCCGCCATGTCGAGCTTGCGCATCATCGTGCTGACCGTGCTGGCCATGGTTGCCTTTGCCGGCAATTCACTGCTGTGCCGCCTTGCGCTCAGGGATACGACTATCGACGCGGCGAGCTTCACCGCGATCCGGCTGTGCTCCGGGGCGGTGATGCTCTGGCTGGTGGTGCGCGTGCGGGGCGGGGCCTATACCGGCGCCGGCAACTGGCGTTCGGCCCTGGCGCTGTTCGCCTATGCCGCCGGCTTCTCCTATGCCTACCTGAGCCTGCCCGCCGCCAGCGGCGCGCTGCTGCTGTTCGGTGCGGTGCAGGCGACCATGATCGGCCATGGCCTGTGGGCCGGCGAACGCCTGCGGCGCATGCAGTTCGCCGGCCTGACGCTGGCGCTCGGGGGGCTGGTGGGCCTGTTGCTGCCCGGGCTGTCGGCGCCGCCGTTACAAGGGTCGCTGTTGATGTTGGGGGCGGGTGTGGCCTGGGGGGTTTATTCCCTGCGCGGCCGCGGCGCCGGCGACGCGACCCAGGTCACGGCCGGGAATTTCCTGCGTGCCGTGCCCATCGCCGCGGCATTGAGCCTGCTCATGATCGGCGACGTCTCGCTCGACCGCGCGGGCCTCGCTTACGCGGTCGCCTCGGGTGCGCTGGCCTCGGGCCTCGGTTATGCCATCTGGTACACCGTGCTGCCCGGACTGAAAGCCACCAAGGCGGCCACCGTGCAGCTCAGCGTGCCGGTCATCGCGGCCCTGGGCGGCGTGGCCTTCCTCGGCGAAGCGATCACCCTGCGCCTGATGCTGGCGTCGATCGCCATCCTCGGCGGCATCGCGCTGGTGATCCTCGAAAAGCGGCCGCCGGGCAAGGCGCCCTGACTGAGCCATCGGGCTGGGCATGAAATTGATTTCCATGAGCGCGTGGATTACCGTACCGCCATCCGCAGCGGCGAGGAGAGCGTACTTTGCTCGACCGCCCTGCTGCGCAGGAGCTTCATCAACGCCAACTTTCAAGCAATGCGGCGCGGCTGACGACCCGCGCGCCAAACCAATGACCGGGAGTAAGCACTCATGCTCGATGCCAATACCGTTGCGCAACTGAATCAGCTGGGGATCAGCACCGGGACCATCGAGTCGGCGCTGTCCGGCCTGATCGTCCTCACGGTGCTGTCGGTGGTGGCGGCGATACCCACGGCCATCCTGGCCAGGCGCAAGGGGCGGTCGGTCGCCGGCTGGCTGATCCTGGCGCTGACGATTCCGGTCCTCCCGCTGTTGCTGATCTGGCTCCTGCCGAATTTGCCGCCGCCGCGGCAGTAGCCGCGGGGCGCGGCGCGGGGCGTCGCGTCAGCCCGGCGGCAGCCTGGCGTACAAATCCACGGCGGCTTCCATGCGCCGCAGCAGATTTTCGCTGGTGGTGAACAGCTTGCGCGCGGTCGGCGCAAAGTCATTGCCGTTGCGCAGCACCAGCGTCGATTGCATGGTGTTCCAGTGTTCTGCCACGGATTCGAGTTCGCCAAGTATGACGGGGCTGCTGTCCTGCGCGACCGAAGTCAGTTCGACCAGGGCGGCGGAAAACTCCTGGCTCGCATCGTCGAGTTCGACGCGGCATTGCGCCGACTTGATGCCCATGTGGCGGAACATGAAGAACTTGGCCACGCGCTGCGACAGCATGCGTTCCCGCCCCGCCAGGTTGATCAGTTGGCCCTTGCGTGTGCCGTCGGCCTGCTCGAAACTCAAGGTCAGGCATTGCGCCGCCTGGAGTACATCCTCGTTGATGCCGAATAGATCGCGTGCGGCTTGCCGGGACGGGTCGGCATCGAGCAATGCCTGGTAACGCGGCCAGAGCCGGGCGAGTTCGGCCATGGCGGCGGCGCTTTCGGCGCCATTCGCCCTCGCTTCGAGCGCCAGCAACTGGCCGCCGAAGGCGTCCATCGACTGCCTGAGGATCAGCCGCGACTGGCGCGCCAACAGCCCTGTCTCCAGCATCAACCATGACTTGGCCATGCGCTGCGACAGCATCCGCAGGCGCCCCGCCTGGTTGATGGAATCGCAGTACGACCGGGAATCCCTGGCCTGGCTGCGCGCCGCCAGGGTCGAAGCCGCCCTGGCGCAGCCATTGCCGGCCAGGCGCGGAAGGCGCCGCAGGTTGGGGAAATTGACCGGCTGCGGCAGAACTTCGTCGTCGAGATAACGTGCGACCGCGCTGTTCCTGAGCCGTATGCGGCTTCCGTCAACCACGATCAGACCGGAATCGGCGAGGTCGCGCAGGGTTCGCGACAGGGTCTCCGGCTGCATGTCGAAGCGCGACGCCAATACTTTCTTGCTGACGGCGAGCGTTACCGTGGTTTCACCCACGAGGTCGCGGTTCGGTCCCGCCAGTTGCAGGATGAAATCCAGCAGCCGGCGGCTGCCGGAACAGAAATGCCGTGCCGCGAGTTCCGTCTCCATGTCGACTTGCCGCCGCGCCAGCACCCCCATGAGGCGCAGCGCCAGGCGCGGGTCCGCTGCCATGACCTGGCACAGGCCCTCGCGTCGTATGCCCAGCAACTGCGAGGGTTTCGTTGCCACCGCGGCGACCAGGCAGGGATCGCTGGCAAACAACTCGGCTTCGCCGAAGGACTGGCCGGCGCCGAGCACCTCGATGACCTTTTCGTTGCCCCGATTGGACGACAGCGACAGCGTCACCTGGCCCGACAGCAGCACGTACATTTCGTTGACGGAATCGCCGGCCCGGTATATCGGCTGATCCTTTTCACAGGCGATGCAGCGCGTCGCCGCGACCAGTTCGCCCAGTTGTTCCGGCGCAAGATCGACGAACAGTGAAAGCTCGCCGAGCGCCTTTTTGATATTGCGGGTGAACGTTGCCTGCATGCGCCATTCCTTTTCGCCGGTTCCTGAAACGCGATCGACTTGCCCGCGGCAGCGGCGCCGCTACGATGCCCCGTGGCGCCCTAGCGGTCGATGCCGACCACGTCGTCCGCCTCGAATTCGTCCGGCACCGTGCCGTCGCCTATGCCGGTGACCATGGCTGCCAGCGTGTCGCTCTGCTTGACGAAATATTCGGCGCTGATCGGATCGTAGAAGCGCTGGCCGAGGCTGACATCGCTGAACTTGATGCGGTGAAGAGTGGGATGAGTGTTCATGCGGATTCGACAGGAAAAGTTAATCAGACTTGGTGTGCCGCATTCTAACGCAGCGGCGGTTGTGCCCCGGGCAGCCGGGCGCGGCAAAACGTCGCGGCAGGCCTGGCCTGCTGCCGCGCCGGCGCCCGTGGGCAAGCCCGGTTGCCCCTGTTGTTATTGGCCCGTCACCGCCACGTGGCCGACAAAGATCAGCTTCGGAAAGCTGCGCATGAGCAGCTTGCTGTAGAAGTTGGTCATCACCGCCCCGTCTTCATAACGGATCGTGTTGCCGGGCTTGAGCGCCATCTTCGGCGCGGCGATCCACTCGGTGCTGCCGGCATGATCGACCTCGATGTAGGTGAAGTCGTTGGCGTCCATGGTGCTGAGCACCTTGCCCTGGTTCGGCAGTTCGCCCGGTGCCGGCGGCTTGAGCGGCATCAGGATGTCCATGGCCTGGACCGGCGAGGGATGGCCGGGCGGCGGAGCCGCCAGCGCCGAGGATGCGAGGCAAAACAGGATCAGGGAAAGCGTTCGTTTCATGGTCGAATCCTGGCAAGGGGTGAAAAGCTGTGGGAGGCCGGCACCGCAAGCTTACAGGCAGCGCCAGAAAGGCGAGCCCGGCGTCAACGGAAAGCAGTTGAGCATGGGATAGGGATACGGCCCGGGCATGAACATCGGCCCTAACGCCTGATTGCGGCACCAGCGGATTTCCTGCTCGATCTTGTCGTGGCAGGCGCGGTCGCGCCTGTAGGCCTCGGCGGCC
>JAUYSD010000165.1 GCA_030696505.1 Sulfuritalea sp.
CCCGACATGATGTATGCCCCGGAAATGCAGATGGGCGAGATCCAGGGCAACTGGCTGCGGAAAAGCCCGCTGCAGCCCAGCCCGGAAATGCCCTGCGAGAGTTGCGAGGCCTTCCCGTGGTGCCGCGGCAACTGCATGAAGAACCTCTACCTGGGTTATGTGAAGAAGGACGAGCGCTATCGCCGCAACGTCGTCGAACCGATCTGCGAGCTGGTGAAATTCATCGGCCGCGAGATCGACAGGCACGACCCGCATGCCTGGTTCGCCGGGCTGCCGCTGCCCCTGCGCAAGCGTCTGGTGGATGCCGAAGTTTACGAGTACGTCGAGATCATGCCCTAGCGGCGGCGCCGCGATACGGCGTCAGAAGTGCTCGAACATGTTGTGCGGCGCCTGGGTGCCCATCCGGGTATGGATTTCGAGCGCCATCTTGCGGTCGGTCAGCAGGATATGCTGCACCAGCCACTTGGTCAGGAAGGCCAGCATCTCCTCCGCGACCCATTCGCTGTCTTCGCCGCGGGCCTGCCAGAGTTGATCCAGGCGCGCCACGAAGCCCGCATGCGCGGCCCGGTGCTGGGCGTAATGCTCGGCGTCGACCTGCGCCTCGACCATCAACTGTTCTTCCAGCCCGAAATGCTCGCGCACATAATCGCGCAGTTCGGCGAACACCTGATCGAGCGTTTCCGGCGAGCAGGATTTCGCGGCGTTGAGCCGGTTGATCAGGGCGAACAACTCCTGATGCTGCCGGTCCACCTCCGGCAAGCCGGTGTAGTAATCCAGCCCCCATTGAACGGTCTTCATGCGTTTAACCCTCCTCCGCCGAATCGACCCGATCGGCCCGCCGCATTGCGCCCGCGACGGGTGGCGACCGGAAATCCAACAGCTTGGTATCGTGCTGCGCTGAATCGCAGTCTAATCCGCATTTTATGCCAAAGGAACGCGCCCGCCGCCAGCGGCGGGCCGGGTTTGGTAGCATGGGCGATCGCCTTTGCGCGCAAACGCCAAGAGGGAATTCATCGACCATGGATTTTCCCGCCTCCGGAAGTCTCCGCCGTCTGGCCCGCTGCCTGGCCCTGGGCTGCCTGCTGACCCCGCCCGCGGCCCGCTGCGAGAGCCTGCTGGCAACGGTGCTGGAGGTTGCCGAGGGCGACATCATCACCGTGGTGGACAGCCGCAAAACCCGCTACAAGATCCGCCTCGCCGGCATCGACGCACCGGAACCCAAACAGGCATTCGGCCGGGAGTCGCGCAAGAATCTGGCGGACCTGTTGCTGGGCAGGAAGGTCAGCGTCGAACGGCGCAAGGACGACGACTACGGACGCATCGTCGCGCGCGTCATGGTGCAGCCGCCAGACTGTCAAAGCTGTGCGCGGACGCGCGACGCCGCGCTGGCGCAGCTGGAGGCCGGGCTGGCCTGGTGGTATCGCGAGTACCGCCGCGAGCAGTCGCTGGAAGAACAGGGCTATTACGAGTACGCCGAGTTCGACGCGCGCGCCCGGCGCATCGGCCTGTGGCAGGACATGGCACCCTTTCCGCCGTGGGAATGGCGCAAGCGGGAAAGCAAAGCCTACTTCACGCTGCTGACGCCACACTAGCTTCAGGGTTGATATTGGCGCGGGGCGCGGGTACAAACGCCGTATCGCCAGCGGCAACTCCCTGCCGGCATCACCCCCATCTGCCATGAACGACATCCTGCGCAATCTCCCCGGCATTGCCGCGCCGCTCGACCTCTGCGACCCCTTGCTGGCGAGCCGTTTCGACAACAGCTTCGTCCGCGAGCTGCCCGCCGACCCCTTGCAGCGGGACGTCCCGCGGCCGGTGCGCAAGGCCTGCTACAGCCGCGTCAGCCCGACTCCCGTCGCGGCGCCGCGGCTGCTGGCCTGGAGCGACGACGTCGGCGCCCTGCTCGGCATCGCGCGCCCACAAGCGCCGGATGGCGCCGCGGCCGCGGTGCTCGCCGGCAATCGCGTGCTGCCCGGAATGCAGCCCTACGCGGCGCGCTATGGAGGCCACCAGTTCGGCCACTGGGCCGGCCAGCTCGGCGACGGCCGGGCGCTGACGCTGGTCGAGATGATCGGTGCCGACGGCCGGCGCCGCGAACTGCAGCTCAAGGGCGCCGGCCGCACGCCCTACACGCGCCACGCCGACGGCCGTGCGGTGCTGCGCTCCTCGCTGCGCGAATTCCTCTGCAGCGAAGCCATGCATCATCTCGGCGTGCCGACGACGCGGGCGCTCTCCCTGGTCGCCACCGGCGAGCCGGTCGAGCGCGACATGTTCTACGACGGCAATGCGCAGGACGAACCGGGCGCCGTGGTCTGCCGCGTCGCTCCCTCCTTCGTGCGCTTCGGCAATTTCGAAATCCTCGCCGCGCATGAAGAGCTGGACGAACTGCAGCGCCTCGCCGATTACGTGATCGCCACCCACCATCCCGAACTCGGCCCGCCCTCGCCCGCGGTGTATGCACAATGGTTCGACGAAATCTGCCGCCGCACCGCGCTGATGGTGGCGGAATGGATGCGCGTCGGCTTCGTCCATGGCGTGATGAATACCGACAACATGTCCATCCTCGGCCTCACCATCGATTACGGCCCCTACGGCTGGCTGGAGGGCTACGACCGGGGCTGGACACCAAACACCACCGACGCACAAGGCCGCCGCTACTGCTACGGCCGGCAGCCGGAAATCGCGCAGTGGAACCTGCTGCGCCTGGCCGCCGCCCTGTCGCCGCTGATCCCCGCTGTCACGGATCTGGAAGCCGGCATCGCCGGCTATGGCCGCACCTTTGCTGCGGCCTCGCGCCGCACTATGGCCGACAAGCTCGGCCTGCTGGCGCTCGACGCGGACGACGACACGCTGGTCGCCGAGCTCGACGACTTGCTGCACGCGGTCGAGACCGACATGACCCTGTTCTATCGCCACTTGGCCGAGGTGCCGACCGGGCGGGCGGCGGCGGAATTGGACGACGACGAACTGACCGTCCCGCTGCGGCCCGCTTTCTATGCCGACGACGGCGACTGCGGCCGCCACCTGCTGCCCTGGCTGCGCCGCTACGTCGACCGCGTGCGCCGCGAGCGGCAGGACCCGGCCGCGCGGCAGGCACGGATGAACCGCTGCAACCCCAAATACGTCGCGCGCAACTATCTGGCGCAGCTGGCGATCGACGCTCTCGAACAGGGTGATGCATCTGTCATCGAGCGCCTGCTGGCGGTGCTGCGACGCCCCTACGACGAGCAGCCCGAAAATGCGGATCTGGCCGCGCGCCGGCCCGAATGGGCGCGGCACAAGGCCGGCTGCTCGGCGCTGTCCTGCAGTTCCTGAACTCGTAGGAACAATCTGTCGCGCTCATTTGTCACAGTAAACGGCAAAAGGCCCATTCAGGCATTTCACCGGAACGGACCTTTTGCTTGCCTCTTTAGCTGTATTTGTAATGCGCCCGCAAGCTGTTGCACAAATCGGCGCTGCCCATCAGGGCTGGAGCCTGGATGACTCCTGATCACAGGGTGGAACGGTAGGTCGCGGACGTTTTTTCAGCGCTAGATTCCTCCTGAAACTGCCCTCAAGTCGAACGCAAATTCACTGTATGCCTCGTCGCGCGCAAAGTCAAATCGGTATGCGAATATTCGCCGCCGCGCCGGCCACGGCCTGCGCCGTTTGGGAGTACCATCCACAAGAGCCCGGCGGCCCCAACGCAGGATTGCAGATCACCGGCCCGGCAATTCTTCCGCCTGGTCGGTATTGCATACCCGGCCCCACGCAATGCATTATTCATACTTTCAGGAGATACAAATGGCCAAGGGACAAATGCGCAGCAATCGCGAACAGAAAAAGCCCAAGCAGGACAAGACCAAACCCGCCACCCCGGCACTGCCTTTCGGCGGCGCGCAGGGCAAGTCGTCGATTCCCACACCGATCAAGAAGTAGCGGCAGGCCCTGCCGCTAGGGAATCAGCGACCGGCACAGGTCGTGGACGGCGCGCGCGGTGACGAAGTGTTCGTCGCGATAGGGGTTGTATTCGACGATTTCCACCGCCCGCAGCCGCACATCGCCCCGCGCCAGCGCCAGGGCATCGGTCATGTCGGTCCGCAGCAGACCGCCGGGAACCGGGGTGCCGACGCCAGGCCCCTCCGCCGGATCGAGCGCATCCAGATCGATGCTGATGCCATAGCCCCGGGTCTGTGCGGTGACCCGGCACAAGGCCTCGGTGAACACCTCGGACAAGCCGCGTCGCCGCACCTCGTGCATGAAATAGACGCGCACACCGAGCTGCCGCAGCAGCACGATCTCCTCCGCTTCGAAGCTGCGCACGCCGATCAGGCAGACGTCCTGGGGCAACAGCTTGGCGCCTGCGCCGGCCACTCCGCTCAGGCGCGGATCGCCCTGGCCCAGCAGGCTGGCCAGCGGCATGCCGTGAATATGCCGGGTCGCGCTGGTCGCCATGGTGTGACTGTCCATGTGGGCGTCGATCCAGATCAGGCCGAGCCGTGCCGACTCGCCCAGTGCGCGCTTGACGCCCGACCAGGTGCCGATGGCGCAGGAATGGTCGCCGCCGATCACCAGCGGAAAATCACCCTGCTCCAGGTGTTGCCCGACGCGGTCCGCGAGCTGGCCGGCGATATTTTCCACGGCATCCAGCGCGTCGACAGGACCTGGCAACGCCAGCCGGATCGGCTCGTCCCAGTACAGCCCATCATCGACCGCTTCGAGATCGGACAGGAAGCGCAGCGCGCGGATCACCTCCGATCCGTCCTGGCAGGCCGGATCGCCGGCGCCGTAGCCGCTGGCAACACCGATCACCGCTACCCTGTGTGTCACCATTTTCTTGCCTCCATGCCGACCGTTCTGTAGTTTAATGTGGCGCCGTTTCAGCAGCGCGCCATGGCCCTCAAATCCACCATCTTCAAGGTCGAACTGCAGATCGCCGATCTCGACCGCAACTATTACCAGAACCATACGCTGACCGTCGCCCGCCATCCGTCGGAAACCGACGAAAGGATGATGGTCCGCGTCCTGGCCTTCGCCATGCACGCCGATCCGGCGCTGGTTTTCGGCAAGGGCCTGTCGTCCGAGGACGAGCCCGACCTGTGGCGCAAGGACCTGACCGGCGCCATCGAACTCTGGATCGACGTCGGCCTGCCCGATGAAAAACGCATCCGCCGCGCCTGCGGACGCTCGCAGCAGGTGGTGGTGCTGACTTACGGCGGGCGCGTCGCCGACATGTGGTGGCAGCAGAACCAGGCCGCCCTGCAACGCCAGGACAAACTCACGGTGATCAATCTTTCGACCGAGGACAGCCGCGCGCTGGCAGCCCTGGCCGAGCGCGGCATGCAGTTGCAATGCACGCTGCAGGAAGCCGAACTGTGGCTGATCGTCGATGGCGAGAACACCCGCATCGTGCCGGAAATCCGCATGGCGCCGCCGCGCCGTTGAGACCATGGTGCTGCAGGGTCGTTGCAGGGGCGTTGCAGGGCCGACTTCAGTCGGCCAAGAGTGGATGGCGGACTGAAGCCCGCCCTACGGTTCGCGCTCCACGGTTTCGCAGAACTGCGCCAGTGCGGCTTGCAGCCCGCCCTGCACCAGTTGCAGCGGCACCGCCAGCATCAGGTTGAGCGGCAGGCCGAAATTCTCCACGGCCCAGCCGGCGGCATCGCGGCAGTCGCCGTCCGCGCCAACTACCCGCAAGCGCTCGCGCAGCGGCACCAGCGTCTCCAGATAGCCGATCACCGGCTTGCCCAACGCCAGCGCATAGCCGATCTCGACGCAGGTACCGGAATCCGGCTCGGCGCCGCGAAACGGGTTGAGGTTGGCCAGCACGGCATCGGCCGCGCCGATCAGGCGCAGATTGCTGCGATAGATGTCGAGCGCCGTGCCATGCGCCTCGTCCAGCGGCACCAGGGCTTCGTGACCCTGCTCGCGGCACAGCGCGCGCACCTGCGCGGCCCATGCCACCGCGTCAGGCCGGAACACGTCCGGCCCCGCCAGGTAGAGCTTCATGCGGGCGTCCCGCGCTTCAGAGTTCTTCCTGGCCGAGCATGATCAACTCGTAGATGACTTTCGGCGTGCCCGGCAGCTGCGCCATGTGGATCGCGGTAAGGCCGTCGAGCCGGGCGATCTCGATATCGGCGCCGACCGCCAGCAGCAACTCGACCGGCGCGGCATGACCATTGAGTATCGCCGTGATCAGCGGCGTGTTGCCGTCCTCGTCCTGGGCATCGACGTCGCAGCCGGCGCTGACCAGGGTCGCGCAAATGCTCTCATGACCGCCGGCGGCCGCCGCGTGCAGCGGACGCTGCCGATTCGGACCGAGCACCTCGACATTGGTGCCGGCTTCGCACATCACCTTGACCGCAG
This sequence comes from Sulfuritalea sp., assembly GCA_030696505.1. Classification (GTDB taxonomy): domain Bacteria; phylum Pseudomonadota; class Gammaproteobacteria; order Burkholderiales; family Rhodocyclaceae; genus Sulfuritalea. The sequence continues at coordinate 6,346 of JAUYSD010000165.1, forward strand.
CGAGGCAGCCGAGCTTGGCGGCGACGTAAAGCGGGGGACCGTCGCGCGCCAGCAAGGCCTCGGTGAGGCTGATGTTCACCCAGTCGGCGGGTGTCAGTTCGGGTGTCGGCATGATTTAACGTGAAATACTTCGCCCAGCGCGCTGTGTCGGGTTCGAGCGCAGCGAGCGAATTGGTAGCCTCCCCCGCGAGGGGGAGGATGGGAGGGGGCGGGCCCATTTGCCAGCTTGAGGCATTACGACGTGACGGTATTTCATTATGCGGGGTGGTCCATCGGAGCCATGAGCGTCAGGCCAGGGCGCCGGCCAGGAAGGCCAGCGTGCGGTTCCAGGCCTGGTTGGCGCAGGCCGCGTCGTAGACCTCGCCGCGCCGCTCGTTGAAGAAGGCATGGTCGGCCTGGTAGCGATACAGGTCCGGCAGCGCGCCCCTGGCGCGCATCGCAGCCTCCAGCGCGTCGACCGCGGCCGGGGTGCACCAGTCGTCCTTGCTGGCGAAATGCCCCTGGAACGGAATGCGGATATCGGCGGGATCGGCGAATTCCTTGGGCGGAATGCCGTAGAAGCACACGGCGGCCGAAACATTCGGCACATGCACGGCGGCGGCGATGGTCAGCGCGCCGCCCATGCAGAAGCCCATCACGGCAACCCTGCCGCCGCTGCTGTCGCCCATGGCGCGCAGGTGATCCACCGCACCGCGGATGTCCTGGTGCGTGGCGCCGGGAAAATCCAGGCCGCTCATCAGGTGGCTGGCCTCGTCGGGCTCCTGAGTGACGCGACCCTTGAACAGGTCCGGCGCCAGCGCGTTGTAACCGGCACGCGCGAAGCGATCGGCAACGCCGCAGATCTGATCATTGAGTCCCCACCATTCCTGGATCACCACCACTCCGGGCCGGCCCTGTCCCGCGCTCGCCAGATAGCCCTTGCAGCTGCTGCCGTCCGGCCGCTTGAATTCGATCATCTGTCCCATGCTTGTCTCCTCAGGCACTGCAGAAATGCGAATTTACCGGAAATATGTACCGGAAATCCGCGAGCATCGAACGAGCATCGCCAGCCCGTCGCCCGCCTATGGGCTCTCGTATAATGCCGTCCTTTCCGTCCCTCCCGCGCCGCTCCGTGAATCCCGACCTCGCCCGCCTGCAGCCCTATCCCTTCGAAAAGCTGCGCCAGCTGTTTGCCGGCGTGTCGCCAGCGCCAACTCTCGGCGAGATCAAGCTGTCGATCGGCGAGCCGCAGCATCCGACGCCGCCTTTCATCCAGCGCGCGCTGGCGGACAACCTGGCCGGGCTCGCCAACTATCCGACCACGCAGGGATCGGAGGTGCTGCGCCTGGCCATCGCCGGCTGGATCGCGCGCCGCTACGGCGTCACCGCGCCCGACGCGGCGACCCAGGTGGTACCGGTGAATGGTTCGCGCGAAGCGTTGTTCGCCTTCTCCCAGACCGTCATCGACCGCAGCCGCCATCGTGGCACCGGCGGCGCCCCAGTGGTCTGCCCCAATCCCTTCTACCAGATCTACGAAGGCGCCGCGCTGCTCGCCGGCGCCGAGCCGGTCTACCTCAACACCCTGCCCGACCACGATTTCGCGATGGACTGGGCAGCCTTGCCCGAGGCGACCTGGCGCGAAGTGCAGTTGGTCTATGTCTGCTCGCCGGCCAACCCGACCGGCAAGGTGATGGACCTGGCCGCCTGGAAAACCCTGTTCGAGCTGTCCGACCGTTACGGCTTTGTCATCGCCTCCGACGAGTGCTACTCGGAGATC
>JAUYSD010000219.1 GCA_030696505.1 Sulfuritalea sp.
TGAAGCCCTTGGGATACTGTTCGGCGATCAGGCCGGTGTTGAAGTCGCCGGAGAGGAAGCGCGGGTTCTGCATCAGCGCGGCCTGGAAGGCGATGTTGGAAGCCACGCCACGTATGACGAACTGGTTGAGGGCGTCACGCATACGGGCGATGGCCTGGTCGCGCGTCGTGGCATGGACGATCAGCTTGGCGATCATCGAATCGTAGAACATCGAGATTTCGCCACCCTCATAAACCCCGGTGTCGACGCGCACGCCATGCACTTCTGGTGGCGGCACATACTTCACCAGACGGCCGGTGGACGGCAGGAAACCGCGGAAGGGGTCCTCGGCATTGATCCGGCATTCCATGGCCCAGCCGTCGAGCTTGACCTGCTCCTGAGTGAAGGGCAGCTTTTCGCCGGCGGCGACGCGGATCATCAGCTCCACCAGGTCGAGGCCGGTGAACAGCTCCGTCACGGGATGCTCGACCTGCAGGCGCGTGTTCATTTCGAGGAAGTAGAAGCTCTTGTCCTTGCCGACGACGAACTCGACGGTGCCGGCACTCTGGTAATTCACCGCCTTGGCCAGCGCCACGGCCTGCTCGCCCATGGCGCGGCGGGTGGCCGGATCGATGAAGGACGAGGGCGCCTCCTCGATGACCTTCTGGTGGCGGCGCTGCAGTGAGCATTCGCGTTCATGCAGATAAATGGTGTTGCCGTGGGCGTCGCCGATCAGCTGGATCTCGATGTGGCGCGGCTCTTCGACGAATTTCTCGACGAAGATGCGATCGTCGCCGAACGCATTCTTGGCTTCGGTCCTGCAGGCGATGAAGCCTTCGTGGGCTTCCTGGTCGTCGTAGGCCACGCGCAGACCCTTGCCGCCGCCGCCGGCCGAGGCCTTGATCATCACCGGGTAGCCGATGCCTTTGGCAATTTCCACCGCCTGCTCGGGCGTGTCGATCGCGTCGTTGTAGCCGGGAATGGTGTTGACCTTTGCCTCGTTGGCCAGCTTCTTCGAGGCAATCTTGTCGCCCATCGCGGCCATTGAATAGTGCTTGGGGCCGATGAAAATGATGCCTTGCTCTTCCAGCCGGCGCGAGAACTCCGGGTTCTCGGAAAGGAAGCCGTAACCCGGATGCACGGCTTCGGCGCCGGTCTGCTTGCAGGCGGCGATGATCTTGTCGATCACCAGGTAGGATTCTTTCGAGGGCGGTGCGCCGATGCAGACCGCCTCGTCGGCCATCTCGACATGGCGCGCATCTTTGTCCGCCTCGGAATACACGGCGACCGTGGCAATGCCCATCCTGCGGGCGGTCTTGATGACGCGGCAGGCGATTTCACCGCGGTTTGCGATAAGTATTTTTTTAAACATGACTATCTCCCGCGGTGAAATCGCCTGAGCACGCTTCGCGTGCAAGGCGATTTAGCTGCGCTGCTGCGCCGCTACGCGGCTGGTCCCCGCGATTCGCGATAAGTATTTTCTTGAACATTATTTTTCTCTCCCCGACGCTTACAGCGGAATGTTGCCGTGCTTGCGCCACGGGTTCTTGATGTCTTTGTTCTTGAGCATGGCCAGCGAGCGGCAGATGCGCTTGCGCGTTTCGTTGGGCATGATCACGTCATCGATGAAGCCGCGCGCGCCGGCGACGAAGGGATTGGCGAACTTGGCCTTGTACTCGGCCTCGCGCGCCGCAACCTTGACCGGGTCGCCCTTCTCCTCGCGGAAAATGATCTCGACCGCGCCTTTCGGCCCCATCACGGCGATCTCCGCCGAGGGCCAGGCGAAATTCACGTCGCCGCGCAGGTGTTTCGAGGCCATCACGTCGTAGGCGCCGCCGTAGGCCTTGCGCGTGATCAGCGTGACTTTCGGCACCGTGCATTCGGCATAGGCATACAGCAGCTTGGCGCCGTGCTTGATGATGCCGCCGTATTCCTGCGCCGTTCCCGGCATGAAGCCGGGCACATCGACCAGGGTGATGATCGGGATGTTGAAGGCATCGCAGAAGCGCACGAAGCGCCCGGCCTTGATCGACGACTTGATGTCGAGGCAGCCGGCCAGCACCATCGGCTGGTTGGCGACAATGCCCACGGTCTGGCCTTCCATGCGGGCGAAGCCGATCACGATGTTCTTCGCATGGTCGGGCTGGATTTCGAAGAAGTCGGTGTCGTCGACCATCTTCAGGATCAGCTCCTTCATGTCGTAGGCCTTGTTGGCGCTGTCCGGCACCAGGGTGTCGAGCGAGTAGTCGAGGCGGTCGGCCGGATCGTTGGTCTGCCTGACCGGCGGCTTTTCCTTGTTGTTGAGCGGCAGGTAGTTGAAGAAACGACGCAGCATCAGCAGTGCGTCGACATCGTTCTCCAGGGCCAGGTCGGCGACGCCGGAGCGGCTGGAATGCGTGACCGCGCCGCCGAGTTCCTCTGCCGTGACTTCCTCGTGGGTCACGGTTTTCACCACCTCGGGCCCGGTGACGAACATGTAGGAGGAATCCTTGACCATGAAAATGAAGTCGGTCATGGCCGGGCTGTACACCGCGCCGCCGGCGCAGGGGCCCATGATCATCGAGATCTGCGGGATCACGCCCGAGGCCATGACGTTGCGCTGGAACACGTCGGCATAACCGCCGAGCGCGGCGACGCCTTCCTGGATGCGCGCGCCGCCCGAATCGTTGAGGCCGATCACCGGTGCGCCGACCTTCAGCGCGTGGTCCATGATTTTGCAGATCTTCTCGGCATGGGCTTCCGACAGGGCGCCGCCGAATACCGTGAAGTCCTGCGAGAAGACAAACACCATGCGGCCGTTGATGGTGCCGTAGCCGGTCACCACGCCGTCGCCCGGGATGTGGCTTTCGCCCATGCCGAAATCGACGCAGCGATGTTCCTTGAACATGTCCCACTCTTCGAAGGTGCCGTCGTCGAGCAGCATTTCGATGCGCTCGCGCGCGGTCAGTTTGCCCTTCGCGTGCTGGGATTTCGTGGCTCGTTCGCTCGGGCCGCTCGCGACCCGCTCTCGCAGTTTCCGCAGTTCCGCGACGCGTGCGCGCATTTCCGAACCGGGAAGATCGTCCGGCTCGGGCAGCGCGAGGTCTTCGGTTCCGATAGTGACAGTCATCGTCGTGTCCCTCTGCTCAGTGCCCGGTCCAACGTGGACGGCGATTTTCGGCGAAAGCGCGCGGGCCTTCCTCGGAATCGGCCGAATGCATACGCAACCGCTCCCAGCGGTATTCACCGGTGAACGCGTCGGCCAGCGGCATCGTCTGCGCATGAGCCGCGGCTTCTTTCATCGCCCGCACCGACAGCGGAGCGCTGGCCAGTAGGTCGTCGA
>JAUYSD010000330.1 GCA_030696505.1 Sulfuritalea sp.
CGCGCTCGAAACTGCGCGTGATGTTTTCTATGGTCAGCACGTAGCCGGTGACGTGCTGCTCGGCGCCGAGTGCGTCGTCGAGGATTTTCTCCTGGGCAGCCAGCGCCTGCCCACTGACGTCCTCGCCCCCCTGCTTGGCAGGGGGGGTGGGGGGGATGCCCACTTTTTCAGCCCGCTCGGCGGAGCCGAGCACCGGTGCCATCTGGGCGCGCAACAACTGCCCGGCGCGTGTCGACGTAATGAAGTTCGCACTGGGCTCGGCGCTGCCCTTGCGCAGGCGCTGCTGGATGTTTTCCAGCGAATGGGTGATCTGACCGCGCTCGAGAATGGAAAATATCGAGCGGCCGAGGCCGATCAGCGCGCCGCCGCTCATCGAGGTCGGCCCCTGCGCCAGGGACTTGAACTGCAGCCGGGCGCGGCTGTTGTAGAGCGGGATGCGGCCATCGAGATTGCAGACGATGACGCCCAGCGCGAGTTCCGACATCAGCGCGGCGAGCCGGTTCTTCTCCTCCTCGACCGTGGCCTTGGCCTGGCGGATCTGCGCTTCGACGTCGTTCAGCAATGCGTCGCGCTGCTGCGCCAGGTCGTTGGCGGCGCGCGCCAGTTCGCACACCTCGGGAGGGCCTTCGGGCGCCACGCGGAAATTGCGGTTGGCGCCGAGCATCAGGCGCAGGGTTTCGGCCATGCGCAGCAGGCCATGCACGTACTGCTGGAACAGCGCGCGCAGCAGCGTCAGCCCGGCGATGAAGCCGAACAGGGTGATCAGCCCGCCCAGCGGCAGGCGCGGCAGCAGAAACTCGGCGAACGCCGCACGCTCCGCGTCCTTGGCGTCGGCCAGCAGCAGTACCGCCGTCAGCGCAAATGGCCCGGTCATCAGCAGGCCCAGCACGCAAGCGGCGAGGATGAAACGCAGCCTTGCCTTCATGCCAGGAGCGACTTGATCTGGCGCACGAGGTCCTTGGTCGAGAACGGCTTGGTGATGTAGGCATCGGCGCCCAGCGCCATGCCCTTGGCGAATTCGGTCTCGCGGCCCTTGGCCGTAAGCATGATGATTTTCACGGCCCCGAGTTTCGGATCGGCGCGGATTGCCTCGCAGACTTCGAAACCGGATTTTTTCGGCATCATCACGTCGAGCAGGACCAGATCGGGAAGGAACTCGGCGGCCAGCCGCAGCGCGGATTCGCCATCGGTCGCCACGGCAATCTCGAAACCTTCCTTCTTCATCAGGTACTCGAGCGAAACAACGATGTTCGGCTCGTCATCGACAATCAAAATGCGCTGGCTCATGCAACCCCTCTCGACAATTTATTATGTGCCCCCTCACCGAGGCCTGCGCCTTGCAGGCGGGCATCCCCTTGCGGAACCGGTTCATTATCGCCCGCCTGCCGCGGCAGCGTGAAGACAAAACGCGCGCCGGCGCCGGGTGTGCTTTCGACCCACAGCCGCCCGTTGAAATACTCGATGATCTGGCGGCTGATCGGCAGGCCGAGACCGGTTCCCTGTGGCTTGTCGGTGAGCACGTCGGTGGTCGCCGAACCCTGGCGGAACTTGTCGAAAATGACCTCCTGGTCCTCGGCCTGGATGCCGGGACCGTTGTCGGTGACGCTCACGCGCACCTCGTTCGCCGTAGCGCCAGCGCCAACTTTCACGCGGCCGCTGTCGGTCGGGACGAACTTCAGCGCATTCGACAGCAGATTGACCATCACCTGCATCAGGCGATCGCGGTCGGCGACCACGGTGAGCCCCTGCTCCATCACGTCGAGCTCCAGCGCCACGCGTTTTTCGGCGAAGAGCACGGTGAGGGATTCCACCGCTTCGCGGATCACTTCGCCGACATCGACGGCCGCCACGGTCCATTCCGCGCGGCCCGATTCGAGCTTGGCCAGGTCGAGAATCTGGTTGATCAGGCGCGACAGGCGCACGGCCTCGCTGACGATGATGCCGAGAAAACGCGTGCGCTGCGGCAGATCGATCCTCGGATCTTCGTGCAGCATTTCGGAGAAGGCGCGGATCGAGGTCAGCGGCGTGCGCAGCTCATGGGTCACCGAGGAAATGAAGTCGTCCTTCATGCGATCCAGTTCGCGCAGCCGGGCGTTTGCCTCGCGCAGATCCGTGGTGGCACGCGTCAACTCCAGCGATTTCTGCTCCAGTTCGCGCGTGTAGGCCCGCACCTGCGAGGCCTCGTCGAGGATGTTCATCACCTCGTCGAGGCCGAGCGGTTCCTCGGTGACCACCGAAGCCACCATCGCCCGCGCCGAGGCCGAGCCGATGGCGCCGGCCAGCAGGGTTTCGGCGAAGCTCACCAGGCGCGCATCGGCGGGCAGTTCCTGAATCGAGCGCAGGCCGCGCTGCTGCGCATGGCGCGAGAACGCTTCCTCGGCGCGTTCGCGGCCGAGGAAGCGGCCGGCCAGCGGCAACAGGTCGGTGACGCCGGCGCTGCCGCGCCAGTTGGGACTGGCGGCGGCCTCGGCGCCGCCGACAAAGAGGGTGGCCTGGCGCGCCTCGCGCACGTTCGGCACGCGCTGCAGCGATACGCCGATGTAGGCCCCCAGGTTGACCAGCAGGCTCCACACCAGACAATGCGTGATCTCGTCGAGCCCGGACAGGCCGAACAGGTGCTGCGGCCGCAACAGCTCGATGCCGAACAGGCCATGGGCGATGAAGCCGTCCGGCAGCCAGCCCGACTTGGCGAACGAGGGCAGCAGCAGGGTATAGGTCCATAGCGCGAAACCGCCCGCCAGACCGGCCAGCGCGCCGTCGCGCGTGCCGCCCTTCCAGAACAGGCCGCCGATCACCACGGGGGCGAACTGCGCCACCGCGGCGAAGGAAATCAGCCCGATCGACACCAGCGCATAGGCTTCGCCGGCGACGCGGAAATACAGATAGCCGAGACCGAGGATGATGGCAATCGCCCAGCGCCGGATTTCCAGCAGCAGGCCCGAGAGATCGGCGCGCGCCGCCAACCCGAGCATCGGCAGGCGCAACAGCAGCGGCATCACCAGGTCGTTGCAGACCATGGTGGACAAGGCGATGGTCTCGACGATGACCATGCCGGTCGCCGCCGACAAACCGCCGATGTACACGAACAGCGCCAGCGCCTCGTGCTGGTGGGCCATCGGCAGGGTCAGCACGAAGGTGTCGGCATCGACCGTGCCGGCCGGGAAATGCAGCAGGCCGGCCAGGGCCACCGGCAGCACGAACAGGTTGATCAGGAACAGGTACAAGGGAAACATCCAGACCGCGCGCCGCAGATGGCTCACGTCGACGTTTTCCACCACGGCGATCTGGAACTGGCGCGGCAGCAGCAACGCGGCGAACAGGGAGAGGAACACCAGGGTGCCCCAGGTGCCGTAGGCCGCCGGAGAGTCGGCGGTGGCGAGACGGCGCGCAACCTCGGGCGCGGCCGCCGCCCGCGCGAAGATATCGCCGATGCCGTCGTGCATGCCCCAGACCACGAAGACGCCGACGGCCAGGAAGGCGATCAGCTTGACCACGGATTCGACCGCGATCGCGGCGACCATGCCTTCGTGGCGCTCTGTGGCGTCGAGGTGGCGGGTGCCGAAGAGGATGGTGAACACGGCCAGGATCATCGCCACATACAGCGCGCTGTCCTGCAGGATAGGCACGGCGCCGGCGGTCGCCGGCATGATGATCTGGGGATAGCTGGTCAGGATCGCAAAGCTGTTGGAGACTGCCTTGAGCTGCAATGCGATGTAGGGAATCACCCCCACCACCGCGATCACCGTGACGAGGCCGCCCAGCAGCTGGCTCTTGCCATAGCGCGAGGCGACGAAGTCGGCGATCGAGGTGATGCGGTTGGCCTTGGCCACGCGGATCATCTTGTGCAGGATGAAGCCGGCCAGCGCGAACAGCAGGGTCGGTCCCAGATAGATCGGCAGGAAGCCGATGCCGTTGGCCGCCGCGCGCCCCACGCTGCCATAGTAGGTCCAGGTCGTGCAATACACGCCCAGCGACAGCGCATACACCACCGGATTGGCGATCAGCGAGCGCCCCGTATCGGCGCGCCGGTCAGCATACCAGGCGATCGCGAACAGGATGCCCAGGTAGGCCAGCGAGGCGAGGACGATCACCCAGGCTTGCAGCATCTCAGGCCTCCGCGGGACAGGTTCGCATCAATCGCCTTTTCTCTCGACCACCCAGGCCATTTGCGCGATCAGGGCCAGCCAGGAACCCATCAACCAGGCGTAAAGCGGCGGCATGCCGAAAAAATCCCCGCCGCGGTTGAATACCGAGAGCAGCGGGTAATTGAAGAAGAAACAGCCGAGCAGGAACAGGAATGCAAGACGCTGCGCAGTAAGTCGGGAGCGGATCATTTCTCACCTCCAGCAGGAACCGTATCCAGGAAGAATGGTACCCGTCCTGGCAGCGCCAAATACCATTCCCGAAGAAATTCCCGCCGATCAGATTCCCAAGGTATAAAAGTCCGCCGCTGTAATCGAACCCGGGCTGATATTGAGCAGCACGGCCAGGTATTCCTCGCTGCCAATGCGGATAACGGTACTGCTCGTAGCGGTGTCGATCCCGTTGCCCTGGGTGATGGTCAGGTCGGCAAAGTCGAGCCCGCCCGCCAGCGCGATGCGGTCGATGCCGTCCTCGAAGTCGTAAAGCAGGTCGGCCGCCGCCAGAGTGCTGCCGCCATCGCCGGCGGCAAAGACGAAGACATCGCCCCCGGCGCCGCCCACCAGCCGGTCCGCTCCCGTGCCGCCGTTCAGCATGTCCGCTCCGGCCCCGCCCAGCAGGGTGTCGTTGCCGCCCAGGCCGTCAAGTACATTGTGGCCGCCGTTGCCGCGCAGCAGGTTGTCGGATGCGTTGCCCATGCCGTCGATGCTCAGGTCGAT
>JAUYSD010000389.1 GCA_030696505.1 Sulfuritalea sp.
CAGCGCCGGCTGGTTCCCCGAGGAAGAGGAACACGTCGCCGCCTGGCTGAACCAGACTTACTACAAGTTCAAGTAGGAACCCGGCTGCCGGCGCCGCTGCGGCGGGCGGCTGCATGATCGTTCGCCTCATGAAGCCGACACCTGCACTCACTCCCGGCGCTTCCCTGCTGGTCGGCCTGTTGTTCGTCGCCAGCGGCATATTTCCGATGCTGGCTGCATTCGACATCGGGCCGCTGGGCCGGGCGGACATCCAGGGTCCGCCCTGGCTGGGCTTCGTCGCCGGCGGCATTTTCGTCGCGGCGGGCCTGGCGATCATCGCCGGGCCGCGGGCGCTCCTGGTGAACAGCCTGTTCGCCATCCTGGCGCTGGCGGGGCTGGCGGCGCTGGGCAACTGGGTGGCTTTTGGCGCCGGCGCGCGCGCCTGCTCGGGCAGCCTGGCGCTGCCCTGGCTGTGGGGCGAAGGCGATTTCTCCGGGCTGGCCTGCCGCATTCCGTTCGGCCTCGGTGCCGTCATCACCGATGCCTTCCTCTGCTGGATGATCGTCGCGACGCTGCAAAAAGCCCTCGGCGGCCCGCCGCGGCTGGCGCGGCTGTTGAAGGCGGCGGAATGGCTGATTCTGGCCAGCCTGCTGCCGATCCTGATGCCGATCCTGCTGCCGCTGCTCCTGGTCCTCCTCGTCGGGGTCGCCCTGGGGGCGCTCCGGACGCGGCTCGTCAGCGGCGCCTGGCCGCGCAATGAGGGCTTTGTGGCGCGGCAGAAAGCCAAGGGCCTGCTGCGCGGTTTCGGTCCGAAACGCCCGATGGATTGAAGTGAGAGGCTCTATCATTCGCGCATGGATATCCTGACTCACGCCGTGATGGGGGCGACGCTGGCGAGCGGCGCGGCGTCGCTGCTGCAGCATCGCGGCAAAGAGTTGGCGTTGGCGACACGGCGTACCGCGGCCCTCGTCGGCGCCGCCGCCGGCCTGCTGCCCGATGCCGACGCGCTGATCCAGAGCGGCAACGATGCGCTGCTGGTGCTTGATTACCACCGCCATTTCACCCACGCCCTGGCCTTCGTGCCTGTCGGTGCGCTGGTCGCGGCGCTGCTGCTGTGGCCGCTGCTGCGGCGGCGCATGGGCTTCGGTGCGTTGTACCTGTACGCGCTTGCCGGTTACCTGCCGCATCCGCTGCTCGACGCCTGCACCAGTTACGGCACCCACCTGTGGCTGCCGTTTTCGGAACGCAGGGAAGCCTGGAATTTGATTGCGGTGGTCGATCCGCTGTTCACCTTGCTGTTGGCGCTGCCGCTGTTCTTGTTCCTGCGCCGGCCCGATTCGCAGGCGCTGCGCTGGGGTCTGCTGCTCGCACTGGCTTATTTCGGCCTGGGCGGGTTCCAGCAGCAGCGTGCGCAAACGGCGGCGACGGAACTGGCGCAGGCGCGCGGCCATCAGGCCACGCAGCTGTCGGTCAAGCCATCGATGGCCAACCTGGTGCTGTGGCGCTCGCTCTATGTCCATGACGGACGGGTGCAGGTCGATGCCTTTCACCTGGGATTGAACCTGCGCCACTATCCCGGCGCCTCGGCGCCGCTGCTCGATGCGGCCGGCGCACGGCAGGTCGCGGCGGGCGAGGCGCGGCGGCTGCTGGACATCGAGCGCTTCCGCGTCTTTTCCGACGGCTTTCTGGTGCTGGATCCGCGACGCCCGGGCTTTGTCGGCGATGCGCGCTATGCCATGCAGCCGACCGCGATCGCGCCGATCTGGGGCATAGCATGGCGCGGCGCCGGGGCGGCGACGGAATTCGTCAGCCATCACGACTTTTCGCCCGCGATGCGCCGCGATTTTTTCGCTATGCTGCGGGGCCGCGAGCTTTCCGCAGCCCGATAATCCGTCCCGATGCTGGCCTACATCATCCGCCGCCTGCTGTATGCGATCCCGATCCTGATCGGCGTGAATCTGTTGACCTTCGCCCTGTTCTTCGTCGTGAACACGCCGGACGACATGGCGCGCATGCAGCTCGGCGTCAAGCGCGTGACGCCCGAGGCGATCGAGAAGTGGAAGGCCGAGCGCGGCTACGACCGGCCGCTGGTGTGGAATTCGGCCGCGGCGGGCGGCGCGAAGCTGACCGAGACGATCCTGTTCAGCAAGTCGGTGCGCATGTTCGTCGGCGATTTCGGCCGCGCCGACGACGGCCGCGACATTGCGCGCGAGATCGGCGATCGCATGGGGCCGAGTCTCGCGATCGCGGTGCCGACCTTCGTCCTGGGCCTTTTCGTGGCGATTTCCTTTGCGCTGCTGCTGGTGTTCTTCCGCGCCACGGCGCTGGATATTTCGGGCGTGGTGCTGTGCGTGGCGATGATGTCGATTTCGGGCCTGTTCTACATCATCGGCGGCCAGTGGCTGGTGTCCAAGGTCTGGCATCTGGTGCCGATCTCGGGCTACAGCGGCGGCTTCGACGCCGCGAAGTTCGTGATCCTGCCGGTGATCATCGGCGTGATCGGCGGCATCGGCGCCTCGACGCGCTGGTACCGCACCATCTTCCTCGAAGAAATCAGCCGCGACTACGTGCGCACCGCGCGCGCCAAGGGTTTGCCGGAGCGCGTGGTGCTGTTCCGCCACGTGCTGAGGAATGCCCTGATCCCGATCCTGACCGGCGTCGTGGTGGTGATCCCGACCCTGTTCATGGGCAGCCTGCTCACCGAATCCTTCTTCGGCATTCCGGGCCTGGGCAGCTACACCATCGACGCCATCAACGCCCAGGATTTCGCCGTGGTGCGTTCGATGGTCTTCATCGGCTCGGTACTCTACATCCTCGGCCTGCTGCTGACCGACATTTCCTACACCCTCGCCGATCCGCGGGTGCGGCTGCAATGATTATGCAAGAGGCATTCGATCCGCAGATTTCGCCGATTGACGCAGATTGGTCAGGGCGATACCTCGCAGCGCTGTCTTTCCATCTGCGAAATCTGCGTCATCTGCGGATTGCACTGAGGTTTTTGGAATGATCCAGCCGGTGCTGCTGTGGTCGGACGCGCTGCTGTTCGTGCTGATCGCGGCGATAGTCGCGCTGGTCTTTTGGGCGCGGCGTCAGGACGCCCTGCGCGCGGCCTGGGGGCGCGTGCTGAAGGACGGCATGGCGATGGCGGCGGCGACCGTGCTGGCGGTGTTCGTGCTGATCGGCCTGCTCGATTCGCTGCACTACCGGGCGCGCCTGCCGGCGCAGCCGGGTGCCGCAGCACGCTATGCGGTGGAGGTGCTCTCGGCGCTCGATGCATTGCTGTCCGACTTGCGCCAGCGCAGCGAGAAGACTTATTCGGCGCCGCTGGCAACCCACTTGTTCGCCAGGGAGGCACTGGAGAATTCGACCCAGCGCGAATTCCCGCGGCTCAAGCATGGCGGCGCGCATCTCGGCGCGGACCTTTCCAATCACGAGTTCGACATCGCCGTGCGCGTCTCGCGCGGCTGCGCCGGCGGCCTACTGGTCTGGCTGCTGCTGGTGAGCGCGTGGTGCCGGTGGCGCGGCGTGGCAGTCGTCGAAATGCTGAAAGTTGGCGCTTGCCGGCCCGCGGTCTCGACACACCCGGGATTCCGCTTCGCGGCGGGCGAGCGGAATCCCCAGCAGACAGAGTCCGGCACGGCGATTCGTCCGGTGTTTCTCACGCTGCTGCCGATCCTGCTGCTGTTCGGCATCGCGATCGCGGTGGGCGGCGGCTACCACGTCTTCGGCACCGACAAGGTGGGCCAGGACGTGCTTTATCTCTCGCTCAAGAGCATACGCACCGGCTTGCTGATCGGCACCCTGACCACGCTGGTGATGCTGCCGCTGGCCGTGCTGCTGGGCATCCTCGCCGGCTATGTCGGCGGCTGGGTCGACGACCTGATCCAGTACCTGTACACCACGCTCTCCTCGATTCCCGGCGTGCTGCTGATCGCCGCCGCGGTGCTGATGATGCAGGTGGTGATCGACACCCATCCCGAGTGGTTCGCCACTTCGGCCGAGCGCGCCGACGCGCGTCTTTTGGCGCTCTGCCTGATCCTCGGCATGACCAGCTGGACCGGTGTGGCGCGCCTCTTGCGCGGCGAGACGCTGAAGCTGCGCGAGCTGGAATTCGTCCAGGCGGCGCAGGCCTTCGGCGTCGGCCGCTTCGCCATCATGCGCCGCCACATCCTGCCCAACCTGATGCATATCGTGCTGATCGCGCTGGTCATGGATTTCTCCGGCCTGGTGCTGGCCGAGGCCGTGCTGTCCTATGTCGGCGTCGGCGTCGATCCGACCACGATTTCCTTCGGCACCATGATCAACACGGCGCGCATGGAACTGGCGCGCGAGCCCATGGTCTGGTGGTCGCTGGCGGCGGCCTTCAGCTTCATGTTCGCCCTGGTGCTGGCCGCCAACCTGTTCGCCGACGCGGTGCGCGACGCCTTCGACCCGAGGGCGTCGGCATGAGCATTCTCGAAGTACGGGATATGGCCATACACATCCGCGAAGCGCGGCCGGTGGATGGCGTCAGTTTCGACATCGCGGCCGGCGAGTGCTTCACGCTGCTGGGCGAATCCGGCTGCGGCAAGTCGATGACCGCGCTCGGTCTGATGCGCCTGCTGCCCGCTGCGGCACAAGTCGCGAGCGGCAGCGTCAGCTTCGAAGGCACGGATCTGCTGGCGCTGCCGGAATCCGGCATGCGCGACATCCGCGGTGGCGGCATCGGCATGATTTTCCAGGAGCCGGCGACCAGCCTCAACCCGGTGCTGACGGTTGGCCGTCAGATCGGCGAGGCGCTGGAACTCCACGCCGGGCTGCGTGGCGCCGCGGCGCGCGCGCGCGCCGCCGAGCTGCTCGACCTGGTCGGCATTCCCGATCCGCTGCGGCGGCTCGACGAGTTCCCCTTCCAGCTCTCGGGCGGCTTGCGCCAGCGCGTGATGATCGCCTGTGCCCTGGCCGGCTCGCCCCGATTGCTGATCGCCGACGAGCCGACCACGGCACTCGACGTGACGATCCAGGCACAGGTGCTGGACCTGCTCGACGAACTGCGCCGCAAGCAGGACATGGCGCTGCTGCTGATCACCCACGACCTCGGCGTGGTGGCGCGCATGGCCGACCGCATCGGCGTCATGTATGCCGGACAACTGGTCGAGGAAGCGCCGCGGGCGCAGTTCTTCACGCAACCGGCGCATCCCTACTCGGTGCGCCTGTTCGCCGCGCTGCCCGATGCCGAACGGCGCGGCGGCCGGCTGGCGACGATTCCCGGCAGCGTGCCGGCGGCCGAAGTGCGCCACGCCGGCTGCCGCTTCGCCGACCGTTGCAGCGAAGTCATGCCCGAGTGTCGCAACGCGCCGCCGCCCTGGCGCGAAATCGCCGGCGGCCAGCGCGTGCGCTGCGTCCTGCCGGGCGCCGCGCCGGCCGTCGCCGCAGGAGTTGGCGCTGGCGACACGGCGGCTCACGCCGAAACCCGGCCGCTGCTCTCGGTCCGCGACCTGCAGGTGCATTTCCCGATCCGCCGCGGCCTGCTGCAGCGCGCCGTGGGCGCCGTGCGCGCGGTCGATGGCATGTCGCTGCAACTGCTGCCGGGACGCACGCTGGCCCTGGTCGGCGAATCCGGCTGCGGCAAGACCACGGCGGGCAAGGCCATGCTGCAATTGATCCGGCCGACCGCCGGCAGTGTGCAACTGGACGGCGTCGAACTGACCACGCGCTCGACCCATGAGCTGCGGCCGCTGCGCGCAAAAATGCAAATGGTCTTCCAGGACCCCTTCGCCTCGCTCAATCCGCGCTTGCGCATCGGCGACATCATCGCCGAGGGCATGCAGGCGCTGGGCACCGGCGGCATGGGCGACAGTGGCGGCGTGGGCAGCGACCGCGACACCGCGGCCAAGGTCGGCCCGCTGCTGGAGCAGGTCGGCCTGCGTGCCGACATGGTGAGCCGCTATCCCCACGAATTTTCCGGCGGCCAGCGCCAGCGCATCGCCATCGCGCGCGCCCTGGCGGTCCATCCGCAACTGCTGATCTGCGACGAGCCGACCTCGGCGCTGGACGTCTCGGTGCAGGCGCAGATCCTCAACCTGCTCTCCGACCTGCAGCGCGAGCTGAAGCTGGCCTACCTGTTCATCACCCATAACATCGCCGTGGTGGATTACCTGGCGCACGAGGTGGCGGTGATGTATCTCGGCCGCGTGGTCGAGTACGGCAGTGCCGATGAAGTCCTGCGCTCGCCGCGCCATCCCTACACCAAGGCCTTGCTCGCCGCCGTGCCGCGCGTCGATGGCGCCAAAAGCGAGGTGCCGAAGCTGGCCGGCGACATGCCCTCGCCGGCCAAGCCGCCCTCGGGCTGCCATTTCCATCCGCGCTGTCCGCTGGCCGACGCGGCCTGCCGGCTGAGCTATCCGGGCGAAACCCGGTTTGGCGCGACGCAGGTGGTGCGCTGCTTCAAGGCCTAGCGTCGCTTCGGCTTGACTGCCGGTTTGGCGGCCGGTTTCCTGATCTTTAGATTGATTGCGCGCGGCTTGCCGCCGGACTTGCCCTTCTTCCACTTGGTGGCCTCCGGCGGGCTGACCGGGGTCTGCGGCAGGCGGGCGGCGATCGAGTCGTAGCCGACTGCATCCTTGCCCGGTACCAGCAGGGCGAAGCCGGGGATGATCTTGGTCCGCACATTGATGCCATTCAATTGTTTCAGGCGCGCCACGCTGATGCTGTAGCGTCGGGCCACGGCGTCGAGCTTCTCGCCCTGCTTGAGCTTGTGCGTGACCCAGGCCGACAGCGGCTTGTCCTGGGCTTCGTGGTTCTGCAGGTTGGCGATGAAGGTCTGCACCTTGTCGGCCGGCAGCACCAGCGGGCTGTTGGCCGCGGTCGGCATCACCGGGCGGCTGTAGGCGGGATTCAGCGCGATGAACTCCTCCACCGGAATTTCCGCCAGCCGTGCCGCCAGCGCGATGTCCATGTTGCCGCTGCGCTCCACCATGCCGAAGTAGGGCCGGTTGGGAATCGGCTCCAGGCGCAGGCCGAACAGATGCGGCTGCGCGATGATGTTCTTGATCGCCTGCAGCTTGGGCACGTAGTAGGCCGTCTCGGCCGGCATCTTGAGGCTGCGGTAATCGGTCGGCAAACCCTTGGCCTGGTTTTTCGCCACGGCGCGGCCGACCGCATTTTCGCCCCAGTTGTAGGAGGCCAGCGCCAGATGCCAGTCGCCGTGCATTTCGTAGATGTATTGCAGGTAGTCGAGCGCGGCGCTGGTCGAGGCGACGATGTCGCGGCGCTGGTCCAGCCACCAGTTCTGCTCCAGCTTGTAGGTCTTGCCGGTGGCCGGTATGAACTGCCACATGCCCAGCGCGCGGGCCGAGGAGTAGGCCAGCGGGTTGTAGGAGCTTTCGACAATGGGCAGCAGGGCCAGTTCGGTCGGCATGCCGCGCTTTTCGAGTTCGTCGACGATGTGATGCAGGTAGCGCCGGCTGCGTTCGAACACGCGTTGCAGCAGGTCCGGCCGGTTCAGGTACCAGGCCTGGCGGTCGGCCACCAGCGGGCTGTCCAGATCCGGCATCGAGAAGCCGTTGCGCATGCGCTGCCACAGGTCGTCGGGCGGCGTGGTGAGGTCGATGGTCGGCATCGGCGGCAACTCGTCCTGCACTTCGCGCGAGGGATCGGGCAGCAGGGGCACCGCGGGCGGCGATGGCGGGCTGTAATTCAAGGCCGGCGCCGGGGTCAGTTCCGGCGATAACTGGAGTGCCTGCTCGGCGCGCGCGGCGCCGCTCAACAGAATCAGCAGAATTGGAATGAGGCAGCGGAACAGGGACATTGGGCGGGGCAGGGTAGCAGGCAAGCTGCACGTGAAGGCGGCGCATCTTAGCATCCGCAGCGGCCTCGTTCGAGGAGCGAGGCGGATTCGGCGTAGCGGATTCCGCCGCTGCGCGCGTCGATCAGCCGGCAACCAGGGCCTGCTGGCGCAGGGCGACCAGTTCCTGCCTTTCGGTCTGGCGGAACTGTCCCTTCTTGTTGCGGACAATCTGTTCGCGCCGGATTGCGAAATTGATACCGGGCACCAGCCATAGTTTGATTTCGAGCCGCTGGTTCTGCGTCAGGTTCCAGCCCGTTCCTTCGATGCGGAAGCTGTCGAAGCTGCCTGCCGGCACCGCGATGGTTTCTCTGCCGGTGATATGCATGTCGAAGTAGGCATTCGATGTCTTGCCGCGCTGGGTGCGATGGAATGCCGCCGTCCATTTCTTGCCCACCTGGAACTCGGCTGGCGTGAATTGCACCGGGGTGTCGTACTCGGCCTGTCCCATCTTGATCGGGTTGCCCATGAGATCGGTAATCATGGTGCCCTTGTTGTACTCGACGCGGTCCGCGTCGTAATCCACCTGCGTCACGATCACATGGCGGGTCTGTTCCTCGATGCCGGTCAGGATGTCCGAGATGAGGATGGTCGCGGCGTCGCCGACGGTGAATACGCGGCTGAGCGGATAGCGTCCGGCGGAATAGGGATTGGCTGACGGCGCGATCAGCGTCGGTACGGCGACGCCGGCGCGGATGTCGAGCGCCGCTGCGGTGGCTGACGCGGCCGCGGGCGGCTGCGGAGTTTGGCTCGCGGCGGGTGTGGCCGCCGGCGGCGGCTCCGGCTTGACGCTTGCCGCCGCGGCAAGCTTTTCCTGTTCCAGGCGGCGCTGGTCCTCCTCCAGTTGTCTTTGCGCAGCGGCCAGGCGCTCGGCTTCGGCGCTGCGCTGTCGCTCACGCTCGATTCGTTCCTGCTCCTGGCGGCGCTGGAGTTCGAGGCTTTTCTGCTCGGCCAGGCGCTGGCGCTGTTCCCGGGCTTGCAGCTCCGCAAGTTGCTTCTGCTCGGTCGCCTGACGCTGTGCTTCGGCAAGCCGCCGTTGCTCGGCCAGGCGTTGCTCCTCGGCGACGCGAATCCGCTCGCGTTCGAGGCGTTCCTGTTCGCGGCGCTGCTGTTGCTCGCGGGCCTTTTGTTCTTCGCGGGCTTTCTGCTCCGCAAGCGCCTGCTGTTCCTCCCGGGCTTTCTGCTCTTCCTGCCGACGCTTTTCCGCCGCGAGTTTTTCGGCCTCGGCCAGCAGGCGGTTCATGCGCATCTGGGCAATTTCGGCGAAGCGGCCGTTGGGAAAATTGCGCAGGTAGCCGACCCAGTCGTCGATGGTCTTCGACGCCTTGATGCGCGTCCATTCCGTCACGTCGGCTTCGAGCTGTTTTTCGATCTCGGCTTCGCTGAGCTGGGCAGGCCCGCCGTTGAAAATGAACACGTCGCTTTCCAGCGAGGTGGTTTCCCAGGGAATCTGCGCGCCGTGCGAGGCCAGCCGCACGTTGAGTCGCACGCGCTTCAGGGCATCCTCGATGCGGGTGCCGTGCCGTCCCAGTTCGCGCACCAGATGCTCGGTGTAGAGGCCGTTCTGTCCTTCGCCGTCGGAGGCGACGTTGCCCGGCGCCGTGGCGTAGGCCAGCAGGCTGCCGACCGGGGCGTCGAACTGCGACAGGCCCTTCTGCTCGGGCCGGTAGGCGGCGCCGAAGGGATTGTTGCGGCAGGCGTCGAGAATGATGACGAAGGTCTTGTCCTTGGCGGCGTTCAGCTGGCCCAGCAGCAGGCCGAGGTCGATGCAGCGCTGTTTCATGTGCTCCTGCTTTTCCACCACCGCGTCCACCGGCAGCAGATAGTTGCGCCAGTCGAGCTGGGCGCCGTGGCCGGCGTAATAGAACACCACCAGCTTGGTGTCGGCGCGTCTGGCCGCCGCGCCGAAGCGCTCGATGGCCGCCATCATGTCGACGCGCGTGGCGTCGAGCTGCGAGTCCACGCTGAAACCGGCACTGGCAAAGAGGCCGCCGACCGCTCGGGCGTCGTTGGCGGGGTTGGTCAGTGGCGCATTGGCGTAGGCGCTGTTGCCGATGATCAGCGCCAGGCGCGAAGCATCGGGCGCGGGAGTGGCGGCCCAACTGCGGCGCAAGGACAGCGCCGGCGGCAGCGCCGCGAGGGTCTTGATGAAGCTGCGGCGCGTGGTCACGAGGATATGCCCGGGTTAGCTGCGCTAGAAGCGGTTCTTCCACTCGCGGATGGCGGCGAAAGTCTCCACCGCGTCGGCCGGCACGTGGCCGAGGCGGCTGGCCGCGGCGGCGCGCACGGCCGGCACATCCCAGCGCAGGAAGGGATTGGTTTCCAGTTCGGTGCGGATGCGCGTCGGGATCGTCGCGCGGCCCGCCGCGCGCTCCGCCGCGACTTCCTCGCTGCGTCGCTGCACGGCGATGCTGCCGGGTTCGACGGCGACGGCGAAACGCAGGTTGCTCTGGGTGTATTCGTGGGCGCAGTACACAAGAGTTGCCGCTGGCAAGGCGGCGAGTCTGGCCAGCGAGGCATGCATCTGCGCCGGCGTGCCTTCGAACAGGCGTCCGCAGCCCGCGCCGAACAGCGTGTCGCCGCAGAACAGCGCGCCGTCATCGCCGAGACTTGGGCCATAATAGGCGATGTGGCCGCGGGTATGTCCAGGCACGTCGATGATCTCGAATTCGGTACCGATCTGCGGCAGTTCGATGCGTTCGCCGCCGGCCAGCGCCTGCGTCACGCCGGGGATGTCCTCCCGCAGCGGGCCGAAGACGGGAACTGGAAAGCGGGCGACAAGTTCCGCCAGGCCGCCGACGTGGTCGCCGTGGTGATGGGTGGCGAGAATCGCACAGAGGCGGTCGCCGCTGGCTTCGAGATGGCGCAGCACCGGTGCGGCGTCGCCCGGGTCGACCACCGCGACGTGCCCGCCGGCGCGCAGCAGCCAGATGTAGTTGTCGTCGAAAGCGTGCAGGGCAAGTATTTCAATCATGAATCAATTTTCTCCCAACGGGGCGCAATGTCAATTCAGGGTTTCGAGGACTGGTTGAACACGCCGGCCGGCCGGTATGTGCTCGACTGGGAACAACAGAAGCACGACCTGCTGGTGGCGGACATCTTCGGTTTCAACGCCGTTCAGCTGTCCCTGCCCAGCCATCCCTTCCTGCGCGCCAATCGCATGCCGCTGCGCTTTCGTTGCGACGACGGGCGTTACGACGGCGCCTCGGAGGTGCGCTCCGACCTGCATTATCTTCCCTTTGCGGCGAACAGCATCGATCTGGTGGTGATGCCGCATACCCTGGAGTTCGACGCCAACCCGCACCAGGTGCTGCGCGAAGTGGAGCGCGTGCTGGTGCCGGAAGGCCATGTGATCGTCACCGGCTTCAATCCCTTCAGCCTGTGGGGCGCCAGGCGCAGGCTGTCGCGGCGCCAGGCCATGCCGCCCTGGCGCGGGGCGTATCTGAGCGTGCCGCGCCTGAAGGACTGGTTCTCGTTGCTCGGCTTCGAGATGCAGGCCGGCGCCTTCGGCTGTTACGCGCCGGCCGTGACCCAGGAAAAATGGCTGCGCCGCTTTCAGTTCATGGATGTGGCCGGCGATCGCTGGTGGCCGATTGCCGGTGCCGTGTATATCGTCCAGGCGATCAAGCGCCAGCACGGCATGCGCCTGATCACCCCGACCTGGAGCGACCGCAAGGCGCGCGCCAAGGCCCTCGTAACCGTTACCCAAAGAGTGGATCAATGATAGAAATATTTACCGACGGCGCCTGCAGCGGCAACCCGGGCCCCGGCGGCTGGGGTGCCATACTGCGCAAGGGCGACACGGAAAAGGAACTGTTCGGCGGCGAGGTATTGACCACCAACAACCGCATGGAAATGATGGCCGTGATCGAGGCCCTGCGAGCCCTCAAGGGGCCGGTGCAGGCGCGCGTGCATACCGATTCGCAGTATGTGCAGAAGGGTATCAGCGAATGGATCCACGGCTGGAAACGGCGCGGCTGGAAAACCGCCGGCAAGCAGCCGGTGAAGAACGAGGACCTGTGGCGCGAACTCGACCGCCTCGCTGCGCAGCACAAGATCGAATGGATCTGGGTCAAGGGCCATGCCGGCCACGTCGAGAACGAACGCGCCGACGTGCTGGCGCGGCGCGGCGTGGATCTCGCCCGCAACGGAGGCTGAGGAATGCGCAAGGTCATACTCGACACCGAAACCACCGGGCTGGATTTCCGCACCGGCGACCGCGTCATCGAAATCGGCTGCGTCGAGTTGCGCGGCCGCCAGCTCACCGGCCAGCGCTTCCACGCCTACCTCAATCCCGAACGCGAAATCGATCCGGGCGCGATCGCGATCCACGGCCTGACCAACGAGTTCCTCACCGACAAGCCGAAGTTCGCCGAGGTCGCCGCCGACTTCATGGAGTTCATCCGCGGCGCCGACCTGGTGATACACAACGCTGCCTTCGACGTCGGCTTTCTCAACAACGAGCTGGGACTGCTCAAGCTGGATGGCATCGAGCAACTCTGCCACGAGGTGATCGACACGCTGCGCATGGCGCGCGACATGCGGCCGGGCAAGAAGAACAACCTCAACGCGCTGTGCACCGAGTTCGGTGTGGACAACTCGGGGCGTCAGCTGCACGGCGCGCTGCTCGATGCCGAACTGCTGGCCGAGGTTTATCTGGGCATGACGCGCGGCCAGAACTCGCTGGAGATCGAGTTCGACAGCCCGGTCGTCGATTACACGGCCGGCGGCACGCGCCAGCGCCCGCCGCTGGTGGTGCTGCGCGCCAGCGCGGACGAGCTGGCCGAGCATGAGCGCGTGCTGGCCGAGATCGCCAAGGAGAGCAAGGGGCGCTGCCTCTGGCGCGACCTTGGGGCGGCGACTCCGGGTTGACCCGCTGCGGCGGAGTGAGCGACCCAAGTGAGCGACCCAAGTGGCCTGCCTGAGTCCTCAACAATGAACTCCGCCCCCGCCTCGCAGAAAGAAGAAGCCGCCCCGCAGCGCAGGACTGCGTTCCGCTTCCGCCTGCTGCGCTATTTCACGATAGCCGGCCTCAGCTCCTTCCTTGTCATCGGCGCCATCCTGTCCTTCCTCCAGGCGCGGGAAGTTGCCTTCTTTGCCGATGTCCAGCGCAGCCAGTCGGCGTTCCTGCGCGAAGTTCAGTCGGATCTGTCCGGCAAGACCGAGCAGACCGCCAAGGGCAGCCTGGTGGCGACGCAGCAGGAGGCCAACGTCAATCTGACCAAGCTGTTTGCCAACATGCTCTGGGACTCCGACTTCGCCCCGTTTGCGGCACGCGTACAGGCCCTGCCGGTCGGAGACTGCCGGGCTGCCGCGCGGCGGGACTGCGAAGTCGAACTGGGCAACAGAATCCGGGCGCTGCCCGGCTTCGCCGCGCTCGACCGGCGCACCGCCGCCGCCATGCAGGACAGCAGCGTGTTCAAGATCAAGGTCTACGACATGCGCGGGCTGACGATCTATTCCTCGGAACATGCCCAGATCGGGGAGGGCAAGGCCGACAACGCCGGCTGGCGCTCCGCCGCCGCGGGCACGGCGGCCAGCGAACTCACGCATCGCGACCAGTTCAGCGCCTTCGAAGGCCTGGTCGAGAACCGGGATCTGCTGTCGAGCTACATCCCGGTGCGCCGCCCCGGCAGCAAAGAGGTGGTCGGCGTGTTCGAGATCTATGCCGATGTCACTCCCTTCCTGCGTCAGGTGAATGCCAGCTCGGCGCAGATCGCGGGCATCGTGGCGGCCAACCAGGAAAAAATCGAGCAGGGTGCGCAGCGCAACGAGGACATCGTTGCGGCGAGTTCCGGTGAATTCCTCGGCATCGTCGGCGGCGTGCTCGCCATGCTGTTTCTGGCGCTGTTGTTCATCGTGCGCCGCGGTCAAAGCAACATCGACGCCCAGGCCCTGGCCCAGGAGCAAGGCGCCGAGAAGGAGCGGCTCTGGCATCGCGAAAGGATGTTGAACATCGCGGCAGTGGCGGCGGCCCAGGAGGATGCCCTGTGCCGCCTGCAGCGCATCGCCAGCCGCGTGCCGGGAGTCGTGTACGAACTGCGCCGGCATCCCGACGGCCGGTCCTGCGTGCCTTACGCCAGCGATGCGCTGCGCGAGATCTACCGCATCGGCCCCGAGGACGTGCGCGAAGACGCGTCGCCGCTGTTCGCCGCGGTGCACCCGGACGACCTGGCGCAGCACCTGGCCTCGCTCGACGAGTCGGCGGCGAAGCTGACACCGTGGCACAACGAGTACCGGCTCCGCTTCGCCGGCGAGGCGCCGCTGTGGTTGCTGGGCAACGCCATCCCGCAGCGCGAAGCCGACGGTTCGGTGCTCTGGCACGGCTTCATCAGCGACATCACGGCGCGCAAGCTGGGTCAGACCGAACTCGACCAGCATCGGCACCACCTCGAGGAACTGGTGTTTTCGCGTACCACCGAACTGGCGCAGGCCAGGGATGCCGCCGAAGCCGCCAATCGCGCCAAGAGCGTGTTCCTGACCAACATGAGCCATGAACTGTACACGCCGATGAACGCGATCATGGGCATGACCGGCCTGGCCTTGCGCCGCGCCACCGATTCGCGGCAGATCGATCAACTGGGCAAGAGCATGGCGGCGGCGCAGCACCTGCTCGCGGTGATCGACGACGTGCTCGATATTTCGAGGATCGAAGCCGACCGCATGACGCTGGCGGAAAGAAACTTTTCCCTGCCCGAAGTGATCGACGAGGTGCTGCGCATGCTGGAGGCGGCGGCGCAGGCGAAGGGATTGCGGCTGGCCAGGGAGATCGATCCGGCGCTGCCCGGCGTGCTGCGCGGCGATGCCTTGCGTCTGCGCCAGGTGCTGCTCAATTATGTCGGCAATGCGGTCAAGTTCTCCGACCACGGCGAGATCCGGGTGCGCGCCGACGCCATCGAGCAGGACAGCCTCAGTGTCCTGCTGCGGGTCGAGGTCAGCGACCAGGGCATAGGCCTCAGTGCCGCCCAGCAGGAGCGGCTGTTCAGCGCCTTCAGCCAGGTTGACGATTCCCCCACCCGCAAGTACGGCGGCATCGGGCTCGGCCTGGCCATCTCGAAGCGGATCGCGCGGCTGATGGGCGGCGATGCGGGCGTGGTCAGCGAGGAGGGCGTCGGCAGCCGCTTCTGGGCGACGGCGCGGCTGCGCCGCGGCGTCGAGGAAGCCGGCATGGTCGCGGAGGATCTGCCGGCGCGGGAAATGCTGGCCCAGGCCTTTGCCGGCACGCGCGTGCTGGTGGTCGATGACGACCTGGTGAGCCGCGAAGTCGCGGTTTTCCTGCTCGAAGACGCCGGCCTGGCGGCGGACGTCGCCGGCAACGGGGCGGTGGCGGTGGAACTGGCGAGCCAGGCCGATTACGCGCTGATCCTGATGGACATGCAGTTGCCGCTCATGGACGGACTCGAAGCCACCCGCGCCATCCGGCTGCTGTCGGGACTTGCGGCGATCCCTATCCTCGCCATGTCCGCCGACGCCAGCGACGAGGATCGCCAGCGCTGTCTCAAGGCCGGCATGGACGACCACGTCGGCAAGCCGCTCAAGCCCGAGGTGTTCTATGCAAGCGTGCTGCGCTGGCTGCAGGACACTTCCGCCGGCGATGGGTTCCGGCGCGCCGGCCTGCTTGGGCCATAATTGCCGCTTTCCTGCCTGCCCTGTGGCGCCCATGCAAACTCCCGCGTCCGATCGTGTACTGGTTTTCCTCGCCCTCGCACTGCTCGGGGTCGGTTGCATTCTGGTGCTGTGGCCCTTCCTCACCGCCCTGGTCTGGGCCGCCATCCTGGTCTCGACCAGCTGGCCCGGCTTCCTCTGGCTGGACCGCCTGGCGGGAGGGCGGCGCATTCTCGCTGCGCTGCTGATGACGCTGCTGGTGACCCTGGTGCTGCTCGGGCCGCTGGTGGCAGTGGCCCTGGCCCTGGCGGACAACGTCGCCGAACTCGGTCGCGCCGCCTCGGCGCTGTTCAAGGAAGGCCTGCCCGACGCGCCGGGATGGCTGGCGGATCTGCCGCTGGTGGGGCAGTCGATGCACGACTACTGGCAGAGGTTTGCCCACAACGGGCAGCGCCTGATCGAGGAACTGGAAAAGATGGCCAAGCCCGCCCAGGAGATAGCCCTGGTGGCGGGGCGCATGGTCGGGCGCGGCGTGCTGGACATCGCCATTTCGATCTTCCTGGCCTTCTTCTTCTTCGTGCACGGCGAGGCCCTCGCGCGGCGCCTGATCGTCGCCCTGAAGCGCCTCACGGGAGAGCGCGCCACCTATTTCATGCGCATAGCGCGCGGCACGGTGAGCGGGGTGATCTACGGCATCCTCGGCACCGGGCTGGCGCAAGGGGTGCTGGCCACCGTCGGCTTCGCCGTCGCCGGCGTGCCGGGCGCCGTGCTGCTGGGCGTGGCGACCTTCTTTCTTTCCGTGGTGCCGGTGGGACCGCCGCTGGTCTGGGGCGGCGCGGCGATCTGGCTGTTCCAGCAGGGCCGGCCGGGCTGGGCGGTGTTCGTCCTGGTCTGGGGTTTCTTCGTCGTCAGCATGGTCGATAACCTGATCAAGCCGCTGATCATCAGCCGCGGCGCGAGCCTGCCTTTCGCCATCGTGTTCCTCGGCGTGCTGGGCGGCGTGGTGGCCTTCGGCGTCATCGGCGCCTTCCTCGGGCCGACCCTGCTCGCCGTCGGCTATCGCCTTGTCATGGAATGGACCTCCGCCGACCATGAGCCGCCGGCACTCGCCACGAAAAAGGAGACCGCGCCGTGACGCGCCGGCCTCCCGATCCTGAGTCCTGCACGGGCGGACTCCAAATTTCTTACATGCGAACATCTTCCTCATGCAGCCAGATCGTCCAGTCCGCCTGAAAGCCATCATCGACCTGCTGGAATCCGGCATGATCGAGCGCTGCCAGAGCGTGCGGCTCTGCCTGCTGGCCGCACTGGCCGGCGAGCACACCCTGTTCATCGGCCCGCCGGGCACCGCCAAGAGCGAGCTGGCGCGTCGCCTGCACACGGCATTCCGCGCTGCCGGCTATTTCGAACGCCTGCTGACGCGCTTCTCGGTGCCCGAGGAGTTGTTCGGCCCGCTGTCGATCAGGGCGCTGGAGGAGGACCGCTACGAGCGGCACACCGCCGGCTTCCTGCCCGACGCCTCGATCGCCTTCATCGACGAGGTGTTCAAGGCCAACAGCGCAATCCTGAATGCCCTGCTGACGCTGCTCAATGAACGCGAATTCGACAACGGCGCCGGCCGCCAGCGCTGCCCGTTGATCAGCGCCGTCGGCGCCACCAACGAGGTGCCGGAAGACGAGATTGCCGAGGCCTTCTTCGATCGCTTCCTGGTGCGCCTGCCGGTGGCCGCGGTCAGTGCCGACGGCTTCGCCGCGCTGCTCGAAGCCGGGCGCGGCAAGAGCTGGGCGCCGCCGGCGCGCGAGCTGGCCCTGGACCGCGAGGATCTTGCCCGGCTGGCGCAGGACGCCGCCGGCGTTACCATTCCCGATGCATTCGTCGCCGTGCTGGCGGAACTGCGCGAGCGCTTCGGCGGGCAGCAGATTTACGTCTCGGACCGGCGCTGGGTCAAGATCGTCTGGCTGTTGCGCGTCGCCGCGGCGAGCGAGGACCGCTCCGCCGTGGCGCTGTGGGACCTGCTGCTGCTGCCCTGGCTGACAGCGCCCGATGCGCCGCGCCAGGCGGCCGTGGCCGACTGGCTGGCGGCCCGGCTCGGGGTGCGCGAGGCGTTCTCGCCGCAACGCCTGACGCGCGTGGTCGAGGCCTTCGAGGGTCAGCTCGACGCGGAACTCAAGGCCAATGATCTCGACTACGACGAGACCGGGCGCCTCAAGTTCACCGCCACCGAACTGGCCGACCAGGTCGGCGACGCCAAGGGCGGCGCCGCCGCGCCGCGCATGAGCTACAGCCGGCGCCGCCGCTACGGCGAATCGCACATCGGCGCCCGCGTGCGCCAGGTTGATGCCCTGCTCGAACGCATCGCCGGCTATGCCGCGGAGATAGCCGCGCACTGCGCGCAGCTCGCCGACTACGCGGCGCGCAGTCTCTGGCTCGATCAGGCGCTCACGGCGCGCGCCGCGACGAACCTCGCAGCCACCGCCGCCGCGATCGACGAACTCGCGGCGCGTGCCGCCGCCGCGCGCCGTGGCTTCCTCGACCTGCCGCGCCTGCCCCAGGACAACGGCATCGTGCCGGAGCCGGTGGCGCACGAAGCCCTCGACCCGCCGTGAGCGCGCCGCACGGCCGCCAGTCATTGCACGGAGCCGCGCCGCGGCGCACCGTCGTCACCCCCTCGCTTGGCGAGGGGGCTGGGGGGAGGGGCGTCCAGTGAGCACAGCTGTGTCCGCCGCCTTGCCGGCACCCTTGCTGTTCGCCGCCGGGGAGGGCCGCCTGGCGGCGCTGGATGGCTTGGCGCGCGCGCTCTGGCTGGGCGGGCTGACCAATTCGCAGGGCAGCCTGGAACCGCGCCTGGCCGCGCTGGCGGACTTGCGCCGCGAACTGCTGGCCGGCGCCGAGCCGGCGCCACAAACCTGGCCCTGGCCGCCATTGCCGGCGGCGCAGGCGCTGGCCGCGGCCATTGCCGATCTGGGCCTGCCGCGCTATTGCAGCGGGCAGCAGGAACTGACCGACACGGTGTTGCTGAGCATCCTGTTCCATCTCGATTTCATCGTCGATTATGTCGATCGCGGCGCCGGCGAGGATGCCGCGCTGCGCATGGCGATCGAGGCCTTTGCCGCCGACTGGCGGCAGCATTGCGGCCAGATCGACGAACTGGTCGAGGTCTTCGGCATGGTGCCGGACGATTGCGAGCACCAGCGCTGGGACCGCATGCGCGGCCTGCTGCAGTCCTCCGGCTGGCAGGAGGTGCTGCGCATCCGCCGCCTGCTGGAAGGCCTGCCGGAACTGGTGAAAATCATCCGCGCGCTGGGCCGCTCGCGCCCCGCCGAGGAGGACGCCGCCGCCAGCCAGACCGTCGTCGAGATCATGCAGCCGGCCACCGCCCGGCGCGCCGAGGCGCGCACCGTGCGCGTCCCCGACATGCCCGGCGAGACGCGCGGCATCCACCGCTCCGACCGCATCGCGCGCATGCTGCCGGCCGAGGCCATGCTGCTCGGCCATCCGCACCTGCGCCTGGTGTGGCACGCGCGGCGCGCCGAGCGCACGCTGCTCAGCTACGAGGACGACGACCGCCTGACCGAGATCCGGCTGCATCAGGCGCCGGTGGTCGAGCCGCGTCCCGGCCTGCGGCCCGGCAAGCGCCTCGAATTGGGGCCGATCCTGGTCTGCGTCGACACCTCGGGTTCGATGCAGGGCGGCGCCGAAGCCGTGGCCAAGGCCGTCGTGCTCGAAGCCATGCGCGCGGCCCATGCCCAGCGGCGGCCCTGCCATGTGTTCGCCTTCGGCGGTCCCGAGGAGCTGGTCGAGATGGAACTCGCGGTCGATGCCGACGGCATCGACCGCGTCACGCAGTTTCTCGGCCAGGCGTTTCGCGGCGGCACCGACATCTGCGGCCCGCTGGAAAAAGTCATCGCCAAGCTGGAGCAGGAGCGTTGGCAACTGGCCGATCTGCTGATCGCCAGCGACGGCGAATTCGGCGCCACGCCGCAGATTGCCGCACGCCTCGACGTCGTCAAGCGCGAGCTGGGCCTGCGCGTGCAGGGCGTGCTGATCGCCGACCGCGAAACCGTCGGCCTGCTCGAAGTGGCCGACAGCATTTATCCGGTGCGCGACTGGCGCCGCTACGGCGGTGCCAACGTCGATTCGCCGATCCATACGCACCGCCTCACCGCGCTGTATTTCCCGGGCGCCTTGCGCAA
This sequence comes from Sulfuritalea sp., assembly GCA_030696505.1. Taxonomy (GTDB): domain Bacteria; phylum Pseudomonadota; class Gammaproteobacteria; order Burkholderiales; family Rhodocyclaceae; genus Sulfuritalea. The sequence goes on from JAUYSD010000389.1 coordinate 19,600, forward strand.
CGCGGCCAACCAGCAGGCGACTGTCTCCGGCGCGGCGGCCTCGGCGGCGCTGCTCGAGGCGGCGCCGCGGCCCGATCCGGGCGACGGCGTCGTCCCGTGAGCTTCGCCGCAGACTACCTGGCGCAGCTCGAGGCCTTCGCCGCGCACGGCCCGTTGCCGCGCGTGCGCGCCCTGCATCTGCCGCCGCCGCGTTCGAACGGCTGCGACGGCGACAACCGCGGCGAATTCTGCGCGCTGGAACTCGATGACGGATCGCTGGGGCTGTCCTATGTCCTGCTCGACGACACGCTGGCGCGTCTGCGCGACGGCGGGGAGGGCGCGGGCCTGACCGGTGCCGATGCGCTGGCACTGGCGCACCGTTACGCCAGCGGCAACTCTTGCGCGCGGACCCTGGGCTTCGCCGCGGCCAACGCGCTGACCCGCTGCCTGTTCGACCGTGCGGGCTTCCGTCCCGACGACAGCCGGGATTCGATCGGTCAGATGAACCCGCAGGCCGGCGAGCGGATCGGCATGATCGGCCTGTTCCGGCCGCTGCTGGGCCGCATCCTCGCGAGCGGCGCGCAGCTCACGGTGGTCGAACTGAGGGCCGAACTGGCGGGCGACGCCGCAGGCTACCGCGTCACGCTCGACCCGGGCGAACTCGCCGCCTGCAGCAAGGTGGTGTCGACCAGCACGCTGCTGCTCAACGACACGCTCGACCGTATGCTCGACCACTGCCGCAATGCGCGCTGGTTCGCCATGGTCGGCCCCAGCGCCGGCTGCCTGCCCGACGCCCTCTTCGCACGCGGCGTGACGCTGCAGGGCGGCAGCTGGATAAAGGACCGCCAGGGCTTCGTCGATGCGCTGCGGCGCGGTGAAACGCGCAGCGAATTCGCCGGCAAGTTCGCCCTCACCGCCGACAGCTATCCCGGCTTCGGTGTCCTGCTGGCGCGTGCTTGCGGTGTCGCTGAATGAAGCGTCCCACTGCAAGCATCAGAGGATTGAAGGCCGCCGACGCCCGCCCTGCCCGCGGGCTGCGGGACAGGCTAAATGGATCAGCGCATGACCTTGAGCAGTTCCACCTCGAAGTTCAGCGTCGCGTCCGGCGGCACGGCGGAACCGGCGCCGCGTGAGCCGTAGGCAATGCCGGGCGGGCAGGTCAATTTGGCTTTGCCGCCTTCCTTCATCTTGGCGACGCCTTCGGTCCAGCAGGGAATCACGCGATTGAGCGGGAAGGTGGCGGGCTGGCCGCGCTTGTAGGAGCTGTCGAACTCGGTGCCGTTGACCAGGGTGCCGCGGTAGTGCACCTGCACGCTGTCGCTCGGCGTCGGCTTGGCGCCGCTGCCGTCCTTGAGGGATTCGTAGATCAGGCCCGACGGGGTCTTTTCCGGCGTGCCGGCTTGCACGGTGGCGGCGGCCAATCCTGCCAGTCCCGCCAGCCCGCTCAGGACGATTTTCTTCCACAGTTTCATGGTTTGCTCCGGCGCTTGCGCGCTGCTGTTTGTCGAGCGCGGAAAGCTACAGGGAAGTCGCGCGCCGGGCAAGCCCGCCGCAGTTCGGCTACTGGCGCCGGCGTTCCGCCAGCAGGTCGCGCAGGCGCTTTCGCGCCGGGATCAGCGGCGTGCGGATGCCGGTCCAGGCGCCTTGCGTCCTGGGCGTCAGGCCGCGGCCGCGGCTCATGGCCCAGGTGACCAGGCGGTAGAGCGCGGGGTGGCTGTAGACCGCGGCCCAGGCCCGGAAGATCGTGCTGACCAGGGCGCTGCGCGCCTCGCCGGCGCCGCGCAGAGCGCCGACAGCGGCGGGCCGGGCCTGGGCTTCGTTGCGCAGGCGGATCAGGATCTCGGTGATAGGGATGCGCACCGGGCAGACCTCGTTGCAGGCGCCGCACAAGGTCGATGCCGTGGCCAGCGCGGCGGTGGCGCCGATGCCCAGCAGGTGCGGCGAGATGATGGCGCCGATCGGGCCCGGATAAGTGGTGCCGTAGGCGTGGCCGCCGATGCGCGCATACACGGGGCAGTGGTTCATGCAGGCGCCGCAGCGTATGCATTGCAGCGTGGCGCGCAACTGCAGGTCGGCATGGGCCTGGCTGCGGCCGTTGTCGAGCAGGATCAGGTGCACTTCGTCCGGCCCGTCGAGTTCGTCCGGCTGGCGCGGGCCGCTGATGAAGTTCTGGTAGGTCTCCACCGCCTGGCCGGTGGCCGAGCGCGGCAGCAGGGTGTTCAGGAGCGGCACGTGGTCGAGCCGGGCAATGACCTTTTCGATGCCGGTGATGGCGATATGCACGCGCGGCACGGTGGTGCACATGCGGCCGTTGCCTTCGTTCTCGACCAGGCACAGCGTGCCGGTGTCGGCCGCGGCGAAGTTCACGCCGGAGAGCCCGATGTCGGCTGCGGCGAACTTGCGCCGCAGCACCTCGCGGCCGATGCGGATCAGCTCATCGACGTTCTCGGTGTATTCGACGCCGGGCAGGCGGGCGGCGAACAGTTCGGCGATCTGCTGTTTGGTCTTGTGGATCGCCGGCATGATGATGTGCGACGGCCCCTCGCCGGCGAGCTGGACGATGTATTCGCCCATGTCGGTCTCCATCGCCTCGATGCCGGCGGCTTCCATGGCGTGGTTGAGGCCGACTTCCTCGCTGACCATCGACTTGCCCTTGACCATGCGTTTTGCATCGATGCGGTGCGCAATGTCGAGCACGATGGCATTGGCCTGGGCCGGCGTCTCGGCCCAATGCACCTGGACGCCGTTGGCGACGAGTTTGGCTTCGAGCTGCTCCAGCAGTTGCGGCAGGTTCTCCAGCGCGTGGCGGCGGATCGCCGCGCCGAGGTCGCGCAGGGTCGCCAGATCGCCGGCGTCGGGAAACTGGGCCAGGCGCTTGGCCTGCAGGAAATCCATGGCACCGCGAAAACCGCGGCGCAGTGCGGGGTCGCCGGCCGCGGCGCGGGCGCGTTCGGCGAAGCCGGTGGTCGGCTGGAAGTGGATGGGTTCACTCACGATGCTTCTCCCTCCCGGCACAGCAGCACGATCACTTCGCGCGGACCGTGGGCGCCGTAGGCCAGGGTCTGCTGGATGTCGGCGGTCTTCGACGGGCCGGAGATCACCAGCGCGTTGGTCGGCATGCCGGCGGCCCAGTTCTCGGCCGTCATCGCGGCGTGCAGGTCGGCATGGATCGCCCGCGCGTCGAGCAGCACGAAATGCACCGGCGGCACCAGCGACATCAGGCGCGGCTCTTGCGCGTCGGGCCACAGGATCAGGCTGCCGGTGTCGGCGATGGCGCTTCTGGCGGTAGTCACGGCGGCGTCGATGCCGTCGAACAATTCGTCGCACCAGTTGGCAGCCGGCTGGCTGTAGGCGATGATGCTAACGGCATGCTGCGGCCGGGCGGCGAGCGCAGCGCCGTGGCGCGTGCCCTTGCCGACCAGCAGCGTGCGCAGGCCCTTGGCCGCGGCGAGATTCAGCAGCAACTCGGGCCATGTCGCCGCGTCGGTGTCATGCACCTCGGCGCGCGCGGCGCGGATGTGGGTCTTGAAGCGCTCGATCAATACCTCATGGTCGTCAACCCGGCGCGCGGCGAACCAGGCGCCGACATCGGGCAGCGGCGCCGGCGCGCCTGCCGGGCTTCGGCGCAGCCGCGCCAGGATGTTGTCGCGCGCAGTCATCGCAGTCATCCCTGTTCTCCCGCCGTGCGCCGCCAGAGGAAGCTGGCGAGATGTTCGCCGGGCAGCGAGGGCTCGCCGCGTCCGGCGGCGCGATCGATGTGTTCGGCGCGGCCGAGGATGTTGAACAGGCAGCCGCAGTCGGCGCTGACGACACGGCTGGCGCCGCTGTCCACCAGGCTGGCAACCTTGTCGCTGACAATGGCTTCGGAAATCGCTGGATGGCGGATCGCGAAGGTGCCGCCGAAGCCGCAGCATTCCTCGGCGCGCGCCTGTTGCGCCACCGTCACCTCGGCCAGACCGGCGAGCAGGGCGGCGCTGGTTTCGTGCGCGCCCATTTCGCGCCGCGCATGGCAGGAGGTATGCAACGCGACGGTACAGGGCTCGCCGCGGTCTTCGCGGCGGAAGCCGACGACATGGACGAGGAATTCCGTCAGTTCGAAAATCCGCTCGCCCAGCGCCCTGGCCTTGGGCTCCAGCACCGGGTCGCCGGCGAACAGCTTGGGATAGTGGTGGCGCATCATCGCGGCGCAGGAACCGGAGGGCACGATCACCGGCCAGGCTTCGGGGAAGAGTTCGATCTGACGCCGCGCCACGGCGCGCGCCTCGTCGGGATAGCCGCTGGTGTAGGCGGGCTGGCCGCAGCAGGTCTGCTGTTCGGGAAAGTGGATGGCGATGCCTTCGCGTTCCAGCAGGCGCACGGCATCGAGGCCGGCTTCCGGGGCGAACTGGTCGACCAGGCAGGTGGCGAACAGGTAGGCGTCGGCTGGTTTTTGCGGGTAGCTGCGGGTGTCGTGCGCCATGAGACTTTCCTCGGAGTTCGGTAAAGAGGTAAGACCAAATTAGGATGGCGACTATAGGCAAACGGCCGGCCAATGTCAATTAATCAGGTATTGACGGATCTTTCGGTCGTCAATATCATGTAAGTGGTCTTACCATAGATGACGCCAATGAACCAACGCCGTGCCGCAGTTCCCCGGGTTTCCGACGTCGCTGCCGGCGAACTGGAAGCCCGCATTCTCGAAGCTTCGCTGAAACCCGGCGATCGTCTGGCGCCCGAGCGCGAGCTTGCCGTCGAGCTCGGTGTGTCGCGCCCTTCCTTGCGCGAAGCGATCCGCACTCTGGTGTCGAAAGGCCTGCTGACCACGCGCCACGGCGGCGGCACCTTTGTCACCGACCGCCTGGAGGCGAGCTTTGTCGATCCCTGGCAGGAAATGCTGAACGGGCATCCGGGCCTGCAAAGCGACCTGCTCGAATTCCGCCACATGCTCGAAGGCCAGGCGGCCTGGTTCGCCGCCGAGCGCGCGACCGATGCCGATATCCTGCGCATCGATGCCGCCTTTGCGACGCTCGACGCGGTGTATGCGAAGCGGGATCTGGCGGCCGCCGTCGATACCGATGTGGCATTTCATCAGGCGATTGCCGAGGCCGCCCACAACGTGTTCATCGGCCAGCAGACGGCCAGCCTGCTACGCGTCATCCATGGTCATATTTCACGCAATCTCGAACATCTGCATGCGCGCAAGCTGCGCTGGGACCAGTTGCAGGAGCAGCACCGTGCGATCTGGCTGGCGATCCGCGAGCGCCGGCCCGAGGCGGCGGCGCGCGCTGCACGCGAGCACGTGGACTTCGTGCGCCAGAGCATGGCCGACACCGCCCGGGAAACCGAACGCCGGCAAAGCGCCCTGCGCCGCCAGGGGACTTGAAGCACCGCAGCAAAGAGTTGGCGCTGGCGATCCGGCGATGGCCCGCGCGCATTCGGCCATATTCGGACTGAACTTTGTGGCTGAAGCGGAAGTCGAAAAAGTTCGTCGTCCTGCATAATATGCGCGCTGCGCATCGAGTTGGACGCGGCACGAGCCACGGTGGCGGTCAGGGTTCGGCAGGTTTCCGCTGCAGCGGCGTCAATAATCCAAAGAAGCCAAGGAGACAATCATGAATAGCGCCTTCAAGAAGATGATGTGCCGTTTTCTCGCCGTTGCCTTGATTACGCTGCCCTTCCAGACCGGGCAGGCCAGCATGATCAGTACCGACCAGGTGAGTTCCGCCGCGACGGTGCAGGCGAATCGCAGCCTGGTGTTGAACCACCTCAACCGCGCGCAGACCGTCAGCGAGTTTCAGGCCCTGGGACTGGACGCGCAGCAAGCCCGCGACCGCGTCGCGGCGATGACCGACGAGGAAGTCGGTAATCTGGCCGGCCAGATCAATGCGGTTCCGGCCGGTGGCGACGGCCTCGTTGCGCTTATCCTGGTCGTGTTCTTCATCTGGTACTTTGCTTTCCGCCGCTAGCATCATGTCGTCGGCATGCCGCGCAGGCGGCACCGATCGCGGGCGCTGGTGAGCCCGCGTCGGCCAGCCTGGGAGCAAGGCGCCCGCCTCGTCGCGGGCGTTTTGCTGTTGCTCGCCGGCCTCGGCGGCTGTGCCTCGCTGGTGCCGCAGACCATGGCGCTGCGCGAGGCGTGGCCGGCGGGTGTCGCGCGCAGCAGCGAAAACACCACGGTACCTTTCTTCCCGCAGCAGGACTACCAGTGCGGTCCCGCCGCACTGGCGACCGTGCTGGTCGCCGGCGGGGTGGATCTCAGCCCCGACGATCTGGTCAAGAGCGTCTACCTGCCCGCGCGCCAGGGCAGCCTCCAGGTCGAAATGCTGGCCGCACCGCGCCGCTACGGCCGGGTCTCCTATCCGCTCGCACCGCGCTTCGACGCCTTGCTGCAGGAGGTCGCGGCCGGCAATCCGGTCGTCGTGCTGCAGGATACCGGAGTCGGGCCGCTAGTTAATTGGCATTATGCGGTGGTGGTCGGCTTCGACTATCCGGCGGGCGAACTGTATCTGCGCTCCGGCGAGACACGGCGCCTGGCGCTTCCCTTCACGGTATTCGAGTACACCTGGAAGCGCGGCGGCTATTGGGCGATGGTCGCGCTGCCGCCCGAGCGCATCCCGGTCAGCGCCGACCCAGCCGGCTACCTGGCGGCAGTCGCGGCCATGGAACGCGTCGCCGCGCCGCAGGCTGCCCTGCTGGCCTATGCGTCAGCCTTGCGGCGCTGGCCGGACAATGCCACCGCCGGCATCGGCCTGGCCAACCGGCAATATGCGCAGGGCGCGCTGGCGCAGGCCGAAGCCACCTTGCGCCAGACACTCGCGCTGCATCCGGATGCGGTGCCGGTGCTGAACAACCTCGCGCAGGTGCTGTCGGACCTCGGGCGCAACGACGAGGCACTGGCGCTGCTCGACCGGGCGCTGCGTGTGGACGCCGGCCCATTTGCCGCAGCGGTGCGCGAAACCCAGGCGCTGGTCCGGCAGCGCATGGGCAGGAGCAGATAGCCCGTCGCCATTCGGAAATTGCGGCGACATGTCGTCGATCTCGCGCTACAGCTCGCGCTTCATGGCTTTGTTGGCGCCGGCCTGAACTGCATGGCCTTGTATTCGAGGAAGTCCTCCAGGCCGTACTTGCCCAGTTCGCGGCCGTTGCCGGACTGCTTGTAGCCGCCGAAGGGGGCGTAGATGTTGAAGGGGCCTCCGTTGATTTCGACCTGGCCGGTGCGCAGGCGGCGCGCGACTTTTTCCGCGTGCTCGTCGCTGCCCGACCAAACGCCGCCGGCGAGGCCATAGACGCTGCCGTTGGCGATGCGTACGGCATCGTCTTCATCCGTATAGCCGATGATGGACAGCACCGGGCCGAAGATTTCTTCGCGGGCGATCGTGGCGTCCGCCCTGACCTGGCCGAAGATGGTCGGTGCGACGTAGTAGCCAGCGGGGTTCACGCCGGCCGGCAGTGCCGCGCCGCCGCAGAGCAACTCGCAGCCTTCGGCGATGCCCTTGGCGATGTAGTCGCGCACGCGGTCCTGCTGCATTTTCGAGGCCAGCGGCCCCAGCGTGATGCCCTCGGCCATCGGGTCGCCGACGCGGTAGGCCTGGGCGGCTTCCACCGCGAGCTGCGCGGCTTCGGCGTAGCGCGCGGCGGGCACCAGCATGCGCGTGTGCGCGGTGCAGGTCTGGCCCGAGTTGAGATAGCAGTTGCCGACCACGCCCTTGACCGCCACCTTGAAGTCGGCGTCGTCGAGGATGATCGCGGCCGACTTGCCGCCGAGTTCCAGCGCGACGCGCTTGACCGTGGCCGAGGCGAGCTCCGCGACGCGGGTGCCGGCGCGGGTCGAGCCGGTGAAGGAGACCATGTCGACCTCGGGGTGGGTCACCAGCGCCTCGCCGATCGCCGGGCCGTAGCCGGTGACCAGGTTGAAGACGCCGGCCGGCACGCCCGCGGCGTGGATGATCTCGGCCAGCAGGAAGGCGTTGAGCGGCGCGACTTCGGAGGGCTTCAGCACCACGGTGCAGCCGGCGGCCAAGGCAGCGGCGACCTTGGCCGCGATCTGGTGCAGCGGGTAGTTCCAGGGCGTGATGGCGACCACCACGCCGACCGCCTCGCGCACCACCTTGGAATTGCCAACACGCTCCTCGAAGGGAAAATCGGCCAGCATTTTCGAATACATACCGAAGCTGGCGGCGGGCGAGCCGACCTGGATGCGCTGCGAGAGCTTGTAGGGCATGCCCATTTCCAGCGTGATGGTCCGGGCGATTTCATCCGTGCGCGCCTTGATGCCTTCCTGGATCTTCTTCAGATACGCGGCGCGTTCGGCCGGCGACGTGACGCTCCAGGCCTCGAAGGCACGGCGCGCGGCGAGGACCGCGCGCTCGGCGTCGGCCGCGTCGCCCTGCGGCACGGTCGCCAGCAGGGCGCCGTCGGTGGGGGAAAAGACCTCGATGCTGCCCTGGCCGGCCGGGGCAAGCCACTGGCCGTCGATGTAAAACTGGGTGCGCTGTTCCATGTTGTTCCTTGATGTTCAGTTTTTCGGGATGACGACTATCTTGCCCTTGACCTGGCGGTTGGCGATTCTTGCAATCGCATCCTTCGCGTTGGCAAGCGGGAAACTTTCGCTGACCACGGGACGGATCACGCCGGCGGCGAACCAGTCATTGAGCTGCTGCAGGTTGGCCAGATGGCCGGCCGGATCGTGCTTGGTCGAATCGCCCCAATACACGCCGATCAGCGAACGCTCCTTGAGCAGCGCCAGATTCAGCGGAATCTTCGGTATCTCGCCGGCGGCGAAGCCGATGATCAGGAGCCGCCCGCGCCAGGCCAGAGCGCGCACCGCGGGCTCGGTGTAGGGGCCGCCGACCGGATCGTAGACCACGTCGGCGCCTTTGCCGCCCGTGAGTTCGTTGATGCGGTCCTTGAGATTTTCGGTGCTGTAATTCACCGTCTCGTCAGCGCCAACTTTCCTGCACAGCGCCAGCTTGTCGTCGGAGGACGCGGCGGCGATCACGCGCGCGCCCATGGCCTTGCCGATCTCGATCGCCGAGATGCCGACGCCGCCGGCGGCGCCGAGCACCACCAGGGTCTCAGTGGGTTTTAGGTGGCCGCAATCCTTCAGCGCGTGCAGCGAGGTGCAGTAGGTCAGCACCAGCGCCGCGCCGGCCGCGAAATCCATGCCGGCCGGCAGGGGCATCACGCGATGCGCTTCGGCCAGGCATTCCTCGGCGAAGCCGCCGGTGCTGGTCAGCGCGATGACGCGGTCGCCGGCCTTGAAATGCTTGACCTCGGCGCCGACCGCCTTGACGATGCCAGCGATCTCGGCGCCAGGCGTGAAGGGCAGCGGCGGCTTGACCTGATAAAGGCCCTGCACCATCAGCGCATCGGGGAAGTTGACGGCCGCGGCCCTGACTTCGATCAATAGCTGTTTGGGGCCGGGCAGGGGGGAGGGGATGTCCTTGACGACGAGGGTGTCGATCGGACCGTAGGCTTCGCAGACGAGTGCTTTCATTGGGGGTGTCCTTTTGTATTTTTTAGTTCAGCCCAGCGGCGTCGGATTGCGCAATTGCATGATGTCGTCCATGCGCAGCTGGATGGCATGGTTGATCTTGCGGTGGGGAATCACGTAGAAGCGCCCCTCGCCTACCGCGTCGAACACCGCGGCGGCCATGTCGGCGGCGGTCAGGCGTCCGGACTTGACCGCCTGTCCCATGCGTTCTTCATAGGCGGCGGAAAGGCCGGCGGCGGGCGTCGCGCTGCCGAAGCGGTCGGGCCGGTTGCGCGCCGACTGGTGGATCGCTGTCGGCACCCAGGCCGGGCACAGCACCGAGACGCCGACTTTGGCCTGCGCCGCGGCAAGTTCGCCGTAGAGGGTTTCGGACAGAGTCACGACGCCGTGCTTGCTGACGTTGTAGGCCGCCATGCCGGGCGTGGACAGTAGTCCGGCGACCGAGGCGGTGTTCACGATGTGGCCTGCGTCGCCCTGCTCCAGCATCTTCGGCAGGAAGTGGTGAATGCCGTGGATCACGCTCCACAGATTGACGCCGAGCACCCATTCCCAGTCGGCCGTCGAGTGTTCCCAGGTGACGCGCGTGAGGCCGACGCCGGCATTGTTGCACAGCAGATGCACGCCGCCGAAGCGGGCGAAGGCGGCGGCGGCCAGCGCGGCGACTTCGTCTTCGCGGCTGACGTCGGTCTTCTGCAGCAGCAGGCGTTCGGCCGGCAGGCCCAGCGTCGCCGCCGCGGCTTCCAGCTTGCCGTGCTCGATGTCGGCCAGCACCAGGTTCATGCCCTCGGCGGCGGCGCGGCGCGCCAGTTCGAGGCCGATGCCGCTGGCGGCGCCGGTGATGACCGCGCTGCGGTCGCGAAACTGTTTCATTTGAGACTCCTCCGTGGGGGTGGGTTTTTGCGTGTTGCGGTGGCGCGGGCCGGCGGCGGGCGCAGGCCGATCATCTTGCACAGCGTGGCGGTCAGGCGGCTGACCAGTTCCTCGGGCGTCAGGCGGCCTTCGGGGCGGTACCAGGTGTACATGAAACCGACGGCGCCGCCCATGGCCATTGCCGTGACCGTGGTGTCCTCGAAGGCGAGCTTGCCCTGGCGCCGGCCTTCCTCCATCAGGGCGCCGAGGTCGGCGTAGAAGTCATTGGCCAGCGTGCGAAGTTCGTCGCGGAATTCCGGACGCAGCGAGGCCGTGACGCGAAAGGCCAGGGCGCTGGCGCGAAAATGCGTGACGCAGGCCGCAACCCAGCGCTGCAGGCCCTCGGCCAGCTTGAGGTGGGCCGGCCGCACATCGTCGGCGGGAAACTTCATGGTCGACAGGCAGGCGACCGAGGCGCGCCAGGCCAGGGTCTCGACGATCTCGTGCTTGTCGTGAAAGTAGTAATAGACGAAGGGCTTGGTGACGCCGAGTTCGGCGCAGATCATGTCCATCGTGGTGCCGGCGAAACCGTTGCGGTAGAACAGGTCTTCGGCCGCGGCCAGGATGCGTTCGCGCTTGTCGAGGCAGGCTTCGCCGGGCCTGGGGATGACGGCTGCGGAGGTTCGAGCGGCACTGCGCGTGGCGGGCATGGGCGGATGGCGGCAGCAGGGAAGGGGGAGGAAGCGGATTATACTGGGCGGTACAAAATAATTATACCGCTGGGTATGAAATTGTTGCGTGCCGGCCCAGGAGGGTGCGGGGCTGGCAAAATCGCTCGCGCACGGCTTGCCGTGACCGCCACCTCGCCGGAGCCGTAAATGCCTTTTCGTCGTTCCGTAGTTCGCCATGCCCACGTCGGAAAGCCGCGTGCGCTGAATTCACTGCTGGAGCCGCGCGCCCTGCTTGAAATTGCGCTGCTGCCGGCGTCCTTGCCGCTGCTGCTGCAGGCCCCGCGCGGCGACGGCCATCCGGTGCTGCTGCTGCCCGGCTTCCTCGCCGATGAAAATTCGTTGATCGCCCTCAGGCTGTTTCTCCAGCGCAAGGGTTACGCGGTGCACACCTGGGGCCTCGGGCGCAACCTGGGTTTTCGCAGCAAGCACGCCAGCGCGCTGCCGCAGAAAATCCGCTACCTGCACCACGTCACCGGGCGCAAGGTGAGCCTGGTGGGCTGGAGCCTCGGTGGCGTGTTCTCGCTCTACGGCGCCGAAAGCACGCTCGACTGCGTGCGCTCAATCATCACCCTGGGCAGCCCGGTCAGCGTCGATGCCGCCGGCAGCCAGTCGCCGACCGCGGTCAAGGCGCTCTACCGGCTGGTCTCGCATCGCCTCGGGGCGGCCGCGCACGTCATGCAGCCGCGCGCCAAGACGCTGCGCGAGCAGCGCCGGCTGGCCATCCCCACCAGTTGCCTGTATTCCCTGGGCGATGGCGTGGTGCCGCCGCAGGAAGCCACCATCGACGGCGACCCGGCCCTGCACGAGAACATCCGGGTGCCGGGCAGCCATCTCGGCCTGGGCTTCAACGGCATCGTGCTGGCCGTCGTCGCCGACCGCCTGGCGCAGCCGGAAGGCGCCTGGCAGCCGTTCCGGCCGCAGGGCCTGCTCGGCCGCGTCTGGCGCATGAGCACCGGTTCGGCGCATGATGGCGCCGGACCCGAGGCGATTTAGGAAGGAAGCACATGCGACAACTCAGCGAGCACGATGCCGCGTACATTTATTCGGACAGCGCCCACGCCAACTCGAACGTCACACTGCTGCACATCTACGACCAGTCCACCGCGCCGGGCGGCATGGTGCGCTTCAAGCAGATCCTGGCGCATGTCGAAAGCCGGCTCGACCGCCTGCCGGTGTTCCGCCAGAAGATCCTGCGCGTGCCGCTCGATCTCGACTATCCGTACTGGATCGAGGACGAGAGTTTCGACATCGAATACCACGTGCGCCACATCGCCCTGCCCAAACCCGGCGACTGGCGCCAGTTCTGCATCCAGGCCTCGCGCATCCACGCCCGTCCGCTCGATCTGCAGCGCCCGCTGTGGGAAATGTATGTGATCGAGGGCCTCGACAGCTTTCTCGATCTGCCGGTGGGCAGCTTTGCGGTACTGCTGAAGATCCACCATGCCGCGATCGACGTCACCCAGGGCAATGCGATCATCACCGTGCTGCATGACCTCGCACCCGATGCGCCGCCGTCCGCGCCGCCCGTGCCCTGGTTTCCCGAATCGGCGCCGGGCACGCTGGGCTTGCTGGCGCGCGCCGGGTTCAACGTCGCCACCTTTCCGCTGCGCATGGCGCAGCCGCTGGCACGCAGCTGGACCACGCTGAAATCGGCCGCGAGCACCCTGGTCGGCGAGTTCCTCGGCCGGCCGCAGGAGTTTCCCGTGACGCGCTTCAACAGCGTGGTGTCGCCGCACCGCGTGTTCGACACGCGCCGCTTTGCGCTGCGGGATTTCAAGGCGATTCGCGAGCTGGCGCCCGGCGCCACGGTCAATGACGTGGTGCTGGCGGTGTGCGCCGGCGGCCTGCGGCGCTATCTCGACCTGCAGGGCGAACTGCCGGAAGAGAGCCTGGTCGCGGCGGCGCCGATCGCCGTGCGCAGCTCCGGCGAGCCGGACGCGCCGGCCAGCTTCGCCTGGGTGCGCCTGGGGCTGGCCACCGACATCGTCGATCCGGCCGCGCGCCTGGCGGCGATCCAGGCCACCAGCTCGTCCTCGGAACTCATGACGCGGGCCGTCAGCGCGCGCGAACTGATCGAGCTCGCCGAACAGGCGCCGTCGGCCGCCATCGCCGCCACCAGCAAGATGCTGCGCTCCGCCTCGGCCCTGCTCGGCGACTGGGCGCCGCTGGCCAACTGCGCCATCGCCAACGTGCCCGGCCCGCAAATGCCCTTGTTCCTGCAGGGCGCGCGCCTGACCTACGTCTCGGCCATCATGCCGATTTCCGACGGCATGGGCCTGGTGTTCTCGGTCACCAGCTACAGCGAGACGATCGTGATTTCCTTCACCGCCTGCTACGAGCAACTGCCCGATCCCGAGCTGCTGGCGCGGTGCCTGCGCGACAGCTTCAAGGAATATCTTGCGCTGCTGCGGCCCGCCGCGCGCCGCAAGCCGCGTGCGACCGCGCCCAAGGCGTCGCGACGCAAGCCCGGCGCCGCTGTACCGCCGACGCGGCGGCGCAGAGTTGGCGCTGGCGCGACGGCGAGCTGAGCGGCGACATCATGCACATCGAATACGAGTCGCTGGGCGATGCGACGCATCCCGCCGTCGTCCTCATCATGGGTCTCGGCATGCAGCTGACGGCCTGGCCCGACAGCTTTTGCCGGACGCTGGTGGCGCGCGGCTACCGCGTGATCCGCTTCGACAACCGCGATTGCGGCCTCTCCGGTCGTGCGCCGGGGAAGAAGCGCGCCAACCTGCTGCTGGCGATGGCTGCCTCGGCGTTGGGCCTGCCGGTGCGCACCCCCTACACGCTGGAGGACATGGCCGGCGACACGATCGGGCTGATGGATCGGCTCGGCATAGACCGCGCGCATATCGTCGGCGCCTCGATGGGCGGCATGATCGCCCAGGTGCTGGCGGCGAAGCATCCGCAGCGCGTGCTGAGCCTGACTTCCATCATGTCCACCTCGGGCAACCGCAAGGTCTCGAAGCCGACCAAGCCGGCGCGCAAGGTGCTGCTGGCAAGGCCCGCCGATCCGAAGAATCCCGACTCGGTGATCGAGCACCTGGTCGAGATGTTCGGTGTGATCGGCAGCCCCGGCTATCCCTCGACGCGCGAAGAACTGCGCAGCCGCATCGGCCGCAGCGTGCGCCGTGCCTACGATCCGGCAGGAGTTGCGCGTCAGCTGCTGGCTGTCATCGCCTCGGGCGACCGGCGCAAGCTGCTGCACACCATCGCCGCGCCGACGCTGGTGATTCACGGCGCCGCCGACCCGCTGGTGCCGCCGGCGGCCGGCCGCGACACGGCGCAGAACATTCCCGGTGCGGCGCTGCTGGTGATCGACGGCATGGGCCACGATTTTCCCGAAGCCTTGATGCTGCGCCTGGCCACGGCCATCGCCGATCATTGCGAGCGGAATGGCGCCCTGCAGCAGGCGGCCGCCTGAGGGCAGCTTCGGTTATTCTGGACGCACTGTAGGGCCGGCTTCAGCCGGCCATGGCGGACTGAAGTCCGCCCCACGTTGCAGGGGATAGCTCATGACGCGCGTCGGCCTCTACTTCGCTTCAGTCCAGTTCCTCTTCGTCACCTGCTGGACGGTGTATGTGATTTATCTGCCGCAGCTTGCGGCGCAGGCCGGCATCGAAAAGAAGTGGGTCATCTACATCCTGATGGCCGACCAGGCGATTTTCACGCTGATGGATTTTTCCATCGGCGTCGCCGCCGACCGCGTCGGGCGTACCCTGGGCCGGCTCGGCCGTCTGCTGCTGGTGCTCACCGCCGTGTCCTGCGCCGCCTTCCTGCTGCTGCCGCTGGTCGCGCCCGGCGGCTCGCCGCTACCCTTCCTGGCGCTGATCGCGGTTTGGGCCGTGACCTCCTCGGCCCTGCGCGCACCGCCCATGATGATGCTCGGCAAATATGTGCCGGCGCCCGGCGTGCCCTGGGTGGCCACGCTGATGCTGGTCGGCATGGGCGTCGCCGGCGCGATCGCGCCCTACCTGACGGTCAGCCTGCGCGGCCTCGATCCGCGCCTGCCCTTCGCCCTGTCCTCGATAGCCCTGATCGCCGCGGTGAGCGGCATGCTCTGGGCCGAGAAGCACCTGGCGGCTTCCGCCGCGGCGCCGCCCGCCGCACCCACGCCGAGGAAACCGCTGAATGTCGATGTGGTGCTGTTCTTCGCCGCCGCAGCGCTGCTCGGCCTGGGCTTTCAGGTGCATTTCGCGCTGAACTCGGCGCCGCTCTACCTGCGCTTCGCCAAGCCGGCGGAACTCGACCATCTGATGCCGGTGTTCTGGGTCGGCTTCAACCTGCTGATCTTCGTCGCCTGCCGCGCCAACGAGCGCTTCGGCGGTGCCGCGGTCATGGCCATCGGCGCCGTGCTCGGCGCGCTCGCCTCGTCGCTGGCAGCCTCCGCAAGCTCGCTGGAAACTTTGCTGGTGCTGCAGTTCCTCGCCGGCGGCGCCTGGGCCGCGGTGCTGGTGAGCGCAATGACGGCGGCCATCGCCATCGGTCATGTCGGGCGCGAAGGTGCCGCCACCGGCGGTCTGTTCGCGCTGCTGGCGCTGGCCACCTTTGCGCGCATGGCGCTGGTGGCGGCGCAACTCAACCAGGACCCCGGCGTCAGCGCGCTGCTGGTCATGCTGCCGGGGTTGGCCTGGGCGGCAGCGGGACTGCTGCTGGCGTGGCTGGCGCTGCGGGCGCGGGCCGCGGCAGCCGCTGCCGGCTGAGGCGTCGGCGACAGTCTCAAACCGCCGTCTCGCCAGCGCCAACTTTCGTCTCACGGTCCTGGCGGCAGCAATGCCGCTCAGCTGATCGGCACCATTTCGGCGGCCGGCATCGGCCGCGCGAACAGGTAGCCCTGGCCGTAGTCGCAGCCGGCGGCCTTCAGCAGCTCGCATTGCTCCTGGGTTTCGATGCCCTCGGCGATCACCTGCAACCCGAGCTTGTGAGCCATGACCACGATGGCTTCGACGATCGCCTGGTCGTCGTGATCGGTGGCCATGTCGCGCACGAAGGACTGGTCGATCTTGATGAAGTCGAGCGGGAAGCGTTTCAGGTAGGACATCGCCGAATAGCCGGTGCCGAAATCGTCGAGCGACACGCGGAAACCGGCGGCGCGGAACTGCCTCAGCTTGGCGGCGACTTCGGGCCGGTCGTCGAGCAGCAGGCCTTCGGTGATTTCGATGGCGATGCAGCGGGCCGGCAGCCCGATCTCATTGAGGTAATCGACCCAGGTCTCATGGGTGTTGCCCGAAAAAAACTGGCGCGGCGACTTGTTCACGCTGATCTGGATCAGCCCGTCGTCGCGCGCATCGAGCAGGCCCAGGTCGTACCAGCGCTTGGCCGTGCGTGCCGATTCCCTGAACACCCAGTCGCCGATTTCGTTGATCAGGCCGGTTTCCTCGGCGATCGGAATGAACTGCGCCGGTTCGACCATGCCGTGGGTCGGATGACGCCAGCGCAGCAGCGCCTCGGCCTTCATGACGCGGCCGGTGGCGAGTTCCACGATGGGCTGCAGATGCACCTCGAGCTGCCCGGCGGCGATGGCGTTGCGCAAGTCGTTGCTGAGCAGCAGCCGGGTTTGTGCCGCCGCCTGCATCGACGCGGTGAAATAGCTGAAGCGGTTGCGGCCCAGTTCCTTGGCCGCATACATGGCCTGGTCGGCATGCTTGAGCAGGGATTCGACATTGTCGGCGTCGCTCGGGTAAATCGTGATGCCGATGCTGGCTGAGATATAGGCCGACTCGGTGCCGAGCGTGAACGGCTCGGCCAGGGCCCGCAGCATTGCCTGGGCCACCTCGCCGACGCGGTCGGTGTCGGCCAGGTCGGACATGATCACCGTGAATTCGTCGCCGCCGAGACGCGCCACGGTATCGGTGGCACGCACGCAATCGCAGACGCGGCGCGCCGCCTCGACCAGCAGGATGTCGCCGCTGTGGTGGCCGAGGGTGTCGTTCACTTCCTTGAAGCGGTCGAGGTCGACGAACAGCAGTGCCACGGACAGGCCGCCGCGTTGCGCTTTCAGCAGTTCCTGCTGCAGGCGGTCGCGGAACAGGCGGCGGTTGGGCAGATCGGTCAGGGAATCGTAGTTGGCCTGGCGCCAGATGGTTTCCTCGGTGCGCTTCTTTTCCGTGATGTCGGAGGACATGGCGATGCGCCGCAGCACCTTGCCATTGGCGTCGCAGATGGTGCTGATCGACAGCCACTCCGGGTATTCCTCGCCGCACTTGCGCCGGTTCCAGATCTCGCCCTGCCAGCGCCCGGTGGTTTTCAGCGCGTGCCACATCTCCTGGTAGAAGGGCAGGTCGTGGCGTCCGCTCTTGAGCAGGTTGGAGTCCTGGCCGATGGCTTCGTGCGGGGCATAGCCGGTCACCTGGGTGAAGGCCGGATTGATGGCGATGATGCGGTTGTCGGCATCCGTCACCGCGATCGCTTCGCTGACCGCCTGGTGCACCGAGGCGGCGATCTGCAGCTCGTTCTCGGTGCGCTTGCGCTCGATCGCGAGTCCGGCCAGTTGGGCCGCTTCGTGCATCAGCTCGATGTCGCCGACATCGGGTACCGCCGGGTGGATCCAGAAAAACGCAAAAACGCCGAGCACGTCGCCGTTGATGGCGAGGATGGGTTCCGACCAGCAAGACACCTGCTCGCCCTCCAGCGCCGGAGGTCGGCACTCGTCGCAGACGGAATGCACGCTGATGTCGTCGACGATCAGGCGCTTGCCGCGATTACCCGCCTTCAGACAGGTGGCGCCGCCGTCAGGGGTTCCGGCGCCGCCAGCGCGCTGCGGCAGGTTCGCGGCGGCGCCATAGACCAGTTGATGGCCGGGTTCGTCCAGGTGCAGGATGGAGCAGGCCATGCCGTGGGTCTGGCGCTCCGCGCCGACGGCGATCAGGTGGAGTATCTCGGGCAAGTCGGCGTCCTCGGCGAGGCGGCCGGTGACGGTGCTGCGCGTGCGTTGCCGCTCTTCGCCGCGTTTGCGTGCGGTGATTTCGAGATTGTTGCCCAGGTAGCCGGTGATCTCTCCCTGGGCATTGTGCAAGGCGATCGCGTTGCCATTGACCCAGACTATCCTGCCGTCGGGCCGCAGGAAGCGATAGTCCATCGACCACTCGCCCTCGGTCGACCGGGGGCCGCGCCAGATCGCTTCGACGGCTTCCCGGTCGTCCGGATGCAGGGTCCGCGTCCACCCCTGCCCGGTGGCTTCGTCGGCGGCAAGGCCGGCAATCTCGCACCAGCGGCGGTTCGCAAAAAGGCAATTGCCTTCGCTGTCGATCTGGTAGATGCCCACCGGCGCATGGGTGGCGAGCATGCGGAAGCGTTCCTCGCTGTCCCTGAGCTGGGACACCCGCTCCCGGATTTTGAGTTCCAGCAGCAGTTGATTGGCTTCGAGCTGGCGGCGCTGACGGTAAAGCTCGCAGAAGACTTTTACCTTGCTCTGCAGGATGTGGGGTTCGAAGGGCTTGATCAGGTAATCGACGGCGCCGAGTTCATAGCCCTTGAACTGCAGTTGAATGTCCTTCATCCCGGCGGTGACGAAGATGATCGGCAGGTGCCGCGTCTTGGGATTCGAGCGCATCAGTTCCGCCGTCTCGAAGCCGTCCATGCCGGGCATCTGGACGTCGAGCAGCACCAGTGCAAAATCCCGCTTCAGGGTATGGCGCAGCGCATCGTTGCCGGATGTGGCCTTGACCAGATCGAGCCCCTGATTTCCGAGAACCGCCTCCAGCGCCACCAGGTTTTCCGGGCGGTCGTCGACCAGCAGCAGCGCCACGTTCTCAGTCATCTCGCCCTTTTTCGTCGTGCGGAATCGTGTTGCGCCTCGCCGCCAGCTTCTGCAACAGGGTCGCGATGCCATCCAAGGCAACCACGTAGTCTACCCCTGTCGCGGCGATCGCGGCCTGCGGCATTTGCGGAGCTTCGGCGTCGGCCGGGTCCTGAACGATGGCGACGCCGCCTTTGTTCTTGATGGTCTTCAAGCCCCGGCTGCCGTCGAAATTCGCGCCGGTGAGGACAACGCCGATCAGGCCCGGGCCGAAGACCGCGGCGGCCGATTCGAACAGGACATCGACCGAAGGACGGGCGAAACTCACATAGGGATCGGCGGACAGCGACAGGAAGCCCTCGCGCTCCACCAGCAGGTGGTAATTGGGGGGCGCCAGATAGGCCGTGCCGGGCAGGATTTCGTCCTGTTCGTCGGCTTCCTTGACGCGCAGCGGGCAGCGCTCGTCGAGCAGTTTCGCCAGGCCGCCGTCCGCATCCGCGCCGATGTGCTGGACGATCAGGATCGGCAGCGGGAAAGCTGCCGGCAAGCCGCCGAGCAGCTTTTGCAGCGCATGCACGCCGCCGGTGGAAACGCCGACGACCACGGCCTGGAAAGTCCTAGCCATAACGCTTCCGGTAGATGCGCAGGGGCGCGGCCAGTTCCTCGTAGCGCTCGCCCATTTTCCTGCGCTCCAGGCTCTCCTTGAGGCCGAGGCAGAGGAAGCCGCCCGGCAGCAGGCTGCTGTCGAACAGGCGCAGGCAGCGTTCCTTGAGCGCGGGCTTGAAATAGATCATGACATTGCGGCACAGCACCAGGTTCATTTCGCCGAACTCGCCGTCCGTCGCCAGGTTGTGCGGGGCGAAGACGATGTGCTTCTTCAGGGCGGGCGACAGGATGGCGCGATCGTAGCGGGCGGTGTAATAGTCGGCGAACGAGGCGCGGCCGCCGGACTTCTGGTAGTTGCGGGTGAAGCGCTGCATTTCCGTGATCGGCATCACGCCCTCGCCGGCCTTCTGTAGCACCGCCTCGTTGATGTCGGTGGCGTACATGCGATAGCGCCCGGCCATGCCCTCCTCGTTCAGCAGTATCGCCATGGAATAGGCTTCCTCGCCCGTGGCGCAGCCGGCGTGCCAGATCTTGACGAAGGGGTAGGTCTTGAGAAAGGGCACCACCTGTTCGCGCACGGCGCGGAAAAACGTCGGGTCGCGGAACATCTCGGTGACATTGACGGTGATGCCGCGCAACAGCGATTCGAACACGCTGCGGTCACGCAGCAGTTGCGACTGGGCCTGGGAGAAGGTGTCGAAACCCGACTCGGCCAGCCAGTGGTTGAGCCGGCGCTTGATCGAGGCGTCGGCGTAGTCGCGGAAGTCGTAGCCATAAATCCGCTGCACCCCTTCCAGCAGGAGGCGGATTTCCACGTCTTCCACGTCGTCGATTTGCATCGCCGGCAGCCTATACGTGCTGGAAGATCCAGACGCGGATCAGCGACAGGAGCTTGTCCACCTCGATCGGCTTGGCGATGTAGTCGCTCGCCCCCGCGGCCATGCACTTTTCCTGATCGCCGCGCAAGGCCTTGGCGGTCATGGCGATGATCGGAATATTCACCAGCCGGGGATTCTTGCGGATTTCGCGCATGGCGGCATAGCCGTCCATCTCAGGCATCATGATGTCCATCAGGATGATGCCGATGTCGTCGTGCTGTTCCAGCCGGGCCAGCGCCTCCTTGCCGTTCTCGGCCTCGATCACCACCATGTGCTTCTCCGCCAGGACGCTGGACAGCGAAAAGATATTGCGCATGTCGTCGTCCACCAGCAGCACTTTCCTGCCCTCCAGCATCGCTTCCTTGTCGATCGCGGTGCGGATCATGCGCTGCTTGTTCGGGTGCAGATTGCTCTCCACCAGGTGGAGGAACAGCGTGACTTCGTTGAGCAGACGCTCCGGGCTCTTGGCGCCCTTGATGATGATGCTCTCGGCGTAACGCCGCAGCTTGCGCTCGTCCTCGTGGCTCAGGTCGCGGCCGGAGTGGATGATGACCGGAATGCGCCGCGCCCCTTCCATGTTCTGGATGTATTCGAGCAGGTCGAAACCGGACATGTCCGAGAGGCCCAGGTCGAGCACCATGCAATCGAAGGTCTGGGATGCCAGCAGGCCGATGGCCTCCTTGCCCGTCGCCGCCACCACGATATCGACACCGCCTTCGTCGAGCAGGGCGACCATGCTGCTTGCCTCGTCCCGGTTGTCCTCGACGATCAGCAGCCGGCGCACCGACTTGGCCAGCGAACCCTCGATCGACTGCAGCACATCGTTGATCTGTTCCATGCTGACGGGCTTGGTGGCGAAGCCGATGGCGCCCATGGCCATGGCCTTCTGCCGGTCTTCCATGCAGGTGATGAAATGCACCGGGATATGCCGCGTGCGCGGGTGGTCCTTGAGGCTGCGCATCACGCCCCAGCCGTCGATATGGGGCAGCATCACGTCGAGAATGATGGCGCTCGGCATGCAGCGTTCGGCCATGGCGATGCCGGACTCGCCGTCGGCGGCAACCAGGGCGGAAAAGCCGCGTTCCTTGACCATGCCCTGCAGGATTCTGGCGAAGTTGAGATCGTCCTCGATGATCAGGATGGATTTGTCGCCCGGCGTCAGTCGGCCCCGGTCGTCCGGCAAGGGCGCGGGCAAGGACGGGGTTTCCTCGCCCGCGGCGACGCCGGCGCGGGCTGCCGGCGCTGCCGGCCGCGGCGCCGGAGGCGGCGGGCGCAGCAGGGCGGCGGGCGCGGCTGTCGCCGCGGCTTCCTGGCCTGCCGCTGCGGCCAGCGGCATGTACAGCGTGAACACGCTGCCGCGGCCCTCTTCGCTGTGCATGCGGATCTCGCCGTGCATCTTGTGCGCAAGCTGGAGCGAGATGGAAAGCCCCAGCCCCGTGCCGCCGTACTTGCGGCTGATGGAACCGTCTCCCTGCTGGAAGGCTTCGAAAACCAGTTGCTGCTTCGCCGCGGGAATGCCGATTCCAGTATCGCTGACGATGAAGGCCAGCGTCGGCACCGGCAAGGGATTTTCCTGCGCCGCGGGCGTGGCGATGCGCAGGCCGACCTCGCCCTTCTCGGTGAATTTCAGCGCGTTCGACAGCAGGTTCTTGAGTATCTGGTGCACCCGTTGTTCGTCGCCATGGAACAGCGTCGGGATGCCGGCAGCGGCCTCGACGCGGAAGGCGAGTCCCTTTTGCTCGGCCAGCGGTTCGAAAGTCGCGCGGATGGAATCGCACAGGTCCGGCACCGCAAGCGCGGCGAAGCTGAACTGCATCTGGCCGGCTTCGACCTTGGACAGGTCGAGGATGTCGTTGATCAGGTTGAGCAGGTCGGTGCCGGCGGAATTGATGGTGGCGGCGAACTCGACCTGCTTGTCGCTCAGGTTGCCTTCCTTGTTCTGCTTGAGCAGGCTGGACAGAATCATCAGGCTGTTGAGCGGGGTGCGCAGCTCGTGCGACATGTTGGCGAGGAACTCCGACTTGTAGGTGCTGACCCGCTCCAGTTCCGCCACTTTCTCCTGCAGGATGCGGCTGGCGGCCTCGATCTCCTGGTTCTTGAGGCGGATTTTCTCGCGCTGCTGCTCCAGCATCTGCGCGCGTTCCTCGAGTTCCTCGTTGCTTTGCTGGAGTTCCTCCTGTTGCACCCGCAATTCCTCGGCCTGCTGCTCGGTCTGTTCGAGCAGTTCGGCGGTCTTCTGGTGGGCGCGGTTGGCGTCGATCGCGATGGCGATGGTTTCCCGCGCCAGTTCGACGAACTTCAATTCGGTCTCGCTGAACTCGCTGAAGGTGCCGATCTCGATCACGCCGACCAGGCGGTTGCCATGCAACAGCGGAATGGCGGCGACGAGTTTCGGCGCCGACGCGCCGAGGGCCGAACCGATCGGCATATAGCCGGGCGGCACGTCGGCCAGGCAGATGATTTTCTGCTCCCGCGCCGCCTGCCCGATCACCCCTTCGCCGAGGCGGAACTGTTCGCCGGGTTTCATGTTCCCGGCCAGGGCGTAGGTGGCGGCCAGGGAAAGCTTCACCGCGCGCTCGTCGAACAGGTAGAGGGCGCCCACGCCGGCCTTGAGGTAGCCCACCATGAAGCCCAGCACCTTGTCGGCGATCTCGGCCGTGCTCTGTTCCTCGCGGATCAGGAAATTGAGTTCGTTGCGCCCGGTCTTCAGCCAGTCGCGCGCCGTTTCGTTGTCGCGCGCCACGCGCAGCGAGTTGGTCATTTCCAGAAAGGATTCGTCCAGCGCGCATTGAACCTCGCTGAGGTGCGATGCCGTCTTCATGAGGACGCCCAGCTCGTCCCTGGGCAGGCTGTCCAGATCGATTTGCAGCGGTGCGGAGACGATGATTTCGCGGCTCAGGTCGCCCGCGCCGACGGCTTGCGCGGCGAGCACCTTGTCGGCGCTGTCGGCGATCAGGCCATGCACGGTGGCGACCGCCCTTTGCAGCGATTGCCTGACGCTGCGGGTGATCAGGAAAGCCACCACGGCACCGCCAGCGATGATCATGGCCAGCATCCCGGCGATGGTCGCCATCGCCGCGTTGCGCTCGCTCAGCGCCGCCTGTTCGAGTTCGGCGGCCTTGGCGTTGGCGGCATCGGCGACGTGACTCACCTCCTTGAAGGCGACATCGACCAGGCGCGCGTCGCGACCCTGGTCGAGTGCCGCCGCTTCGGCGCGACGGCCGTTGCGGGCCAGGGCCAGGGTTTCGTCACGGGCGGCATGCCAGTCGGCCAGCGCCTTGTCGATGTGGGCGATTTCCAGCGGGTTGCCGAGGAAGCGCTGGCGCACCGTGGCCATGTTGGCTTCGACGCGGGCGTCCGTCGCGGCGAACTGTTGCCGCAGCGCGTCGATCTCGGCCGCGTCGGTCTTGTTCACGAGGTCGGTCGCCATCTTCTGGCTGGCGAGGATATCGGATCGCACATTGAGTGCGGCGCTCGTCACGGCGAAGGGGTGGTGCAGGATATCCGAGCTGATCGCGGACAGCTGCGTGATGCTGCGGGTTCCCAGGATGCCCAGCACCAGGGCGCCCAGCAGCATCAGCGAGAATCCGATGGATAGCCGGGTGACAATCTTCATTCGATTCAACATCGCCTGGTTCCGATCCCGCAGTGGCGTTTGGCAAAAATCTGCGGCGCATCGAACGTGGCGACGATGCACCGCAAAGGTGGAGATCCAGCGCCTGGCGCATTTCCGAACACCTGGATGCCGGAGGGCGGGGCGGTGGTTTCCTTCTTTCTCCCGAAGAAGGCACAAGCTCGATGCGTCTTATAGTTGTTGTGATACGCGACGCCGTCAATCATAGCGTCGAATTTCACGGCAGTCATTGATCGCTGTCATCATTCATTTCGATGCTGCCCATAGTCTGGATTGTTTGGGTCAGGGAGGCCCGCTGCGCAACCCGGTCCGCCGTTTTGCGGACTGGCGTCAGCCGGTTTGCGGCTGCGCCGGCACCAATTCGATGCCGGCGCGTTGCAGCGCCGCGCTGATGCCGGAGGCGCAGCGCGCTTCGCGTACCGCGCCGAACAGGTGCAGCGCTTGCGGATAGCTGCGCTGCATCAGGCCCAGCCATTGCTTGAGACGGCCCGGCGACTGGTGCGGCGGCAGTTTTTGCTGCACCCGCAGCCAGAACTCGGCGATCATGGCCTGCAGCAGCTTCCAGTCGGCGGCCGGGTCCGGCGTTTCGCCGTCGGCGCGGATGCGCCGCGCCAGCAGGGGATCGGCAACCGCGCCGCGGCCCAGCATGACATCGGCACAGCCTGTCGCGGCGCGGATGTCGCGGTAGTCGGCGAGCTTCCATACCTCGCCGTTGGCGATGATCGGCAGCTTTACCGCCTCGCGGATGCGCGCGATCCATTCCCAGCGCACCAGCGGCCGGTAGCCGTCCTCCTTGGTGCGGGCGTGCACCACCAGTTCCTGCACACCGCCGGCTTCGAGCGCCAGCGCGCAGTCCAGCGCGCGATCGGTGTTCTCGATGCCCAGCCGCATCTTGGCCGTCACCGGAATCGACGCGGGCACGGCGGCGCGCACCGCGCCGGCGATGCGCCGCAACAGCTCCGGCTCGTCGAGCAGCGCTGCGCCGCCGCGATTGCGATTGACCAGCGGCGTCGGACAGCCGAAATTCAGGTCGATGCCGAAGGGCATGAGCAGCGCCAGATGGGCGGCATTCGCTGCCATCACTGCCGGATCGGAGCCGAGCAGCTGGATGCGCACCGGCGTGCCGCTGGCGGTGCGCGAGCCCTGCTTCAGTTCGGGACTCAGGCGCGTGTAGCAGGAATGCGGCAGCACGGTGGTGGTGACGCGCACGAACTCGGTGACGCACCAGTCGTAGCCGCCGGCGGCAGTCAGCACCGCGCGCAGCACGTCGTCGGCGAGGCCTTCCATGGGAGCGAGGACAATTTTGCCCAATGCGCGGCTCATCGAGATTGCTGGACGGCGACGAAAAATCGCCGCGTCGGACTCTGTCTGCCGGGGATTCCGCTTCGCGGGCCGGCAAGCGCCAACTCTTGTGCGCCGCTCAAGGCGCGACCGGCAGGATGAGCTTCCGGGCTGAATTCATCGCCAATCCTCGACTTTTAACCCGCCCACCCGCTTGAACTCACCGACGTTCGATGTGACCACCACCAGGCCCCGTGCCAGCGCGGTTCCGGCGATCAGCACAGCGTAAGCGCCGATGGGCTGGCCCTGAGTTTTGAACGCCGCACGAAGTGCCGCGGCGGCCTTGGCATCCGCTTCGTCAAACGGCAGCGTAAGGATGGTTGCGAAGAAGGCGTCGAGCATGGGGGCCAGCTTTCTTGCTCGAGCGGCGTTGAGCGCGAGGCCGTAATCAACCTCCATGCGCGTCGGCGCCGATACCGCGATCAGGCTCGGCGCTGTGGCCTTGATCCGCGCCAGGACCTTCGCCTGCCCTTTGACGAAATCCGAGACCGTACAGGTATCGAGCAGGTACTTCATGCCAGCGGATCGGCAGGCGATGGCTTGAGCCGATCCCGGCCCGCTTCAAATGGCGGCAGGTCGGCCAGACCCTTGAAGGTCAGCACTTCATCAGGCCATTGGGGTTTGCCATGTCGTTGCAACCACTCGCTCACCGCCTGGCGCACCAGTGCATTGCGACTCTCGCCGACCTTCTTGGCGACCTGGTTGAGTTGTTGACCGGTTTCGTCGTCAAGGTAGATGTTGAAGTTCATGCTTGCGGCCTCCGTATAACTGCCAGGGATGTTATATGAGGCGGAAGAGATTTGGACGGCGTGGACGCCGCCGAGTCCGAATGGCCGGAAGGAAGCTGGCATGCCATGAAGGCGTTGCGCCTGCTTCACGGTGTCAACGGCCGGCTGGATTTCAGTCTGTTCAGATATCTCCAGGGCGTCATCTACTTCGATGCCGAGATACCGACGAGATCGCAGCCCCGAAGCTTGCTGTCAATTGCGAGATTGAACATGGCCAAGTCTCGAACCTGATGCGCATTTTGGAACTGAATCCGGATGGCACAGATATCCTTAGGCTTCAGGGGGGGCTTCTGACCAACCGCCTTGCCTTTGTTTCCAAGGTTCCCGGCGTTGAGTAGATTCCATGACAGGCTCCTTCGTTGTTGTTGATCGGAATCTGATTGTTCTACTTCTACGCGAGGGGTGGCTTTCGGATCGGGTGCCGGGTGCGTGCAAATGGCCAGAAAAAGACATTCGGCGAAAAGGAATACCAAGGTTTTGAGTGAGCGCTATCAGTATATAAGCAGATACAGTCGAAAATATTCGATGGCACCATTCACGCCAAATTGAAGACGCAAGTTGCAGCGATGGATCCTTGCTATTCCCGCCGCAGAGGGAATTGCGGGCGGCTACCGAAATCGATGGATCTGGTTTTAGAGCGGCAAAAAGTCCGCAACAAATTTGTGGAAGGCCATCGCGTCC
>JAUYSD010000394.1 GCA_030696505.1 Sulfuritalea sp.
AGCAGAGACGTTCGAGCAGGCTCACCACGGCAAATTAGCGAAGCGGGTCATCCTGACTCCGGATTTTTGAATAGCGAAAAACAATTGGCCTCTAACATTATGAGTGGGGTTGAAATAGCTTCCCAGTTGTAGCGCTGATAATTGTCTTGACCAGCGTCAGCGTCCAGATGCCAGCCAGCACGATCCAGGCTAGCCAGCCGAATGCTAACGGCGTAGTAAGTTCACTAACCTCACTCAGGCGCTGGCTGGCGAGCGTGAATGCACCCAACGGAAAGGTGAAGGACCACCACGTAAGGGAGAATGGCAAGAAGGCTGCTTCTCGTACAGACCAACTAAAGAGCATCGCCAGTACCAGCCAGAAAGCGCTTATGCCCCAGAGCAAGAAGACCGCCAGCAGATAGTTGGATTTGCCGTCGGCAATCGACGTTGCGGCCACCAGATTCATCACGCTAACCACCATTACTCCCAGCGACGCCAGAATATGCCAGACGATCGCAGTTATCGTTGGCGGTGACTTCTTGTCCGTATAGAATCTATGAAAGCCACGTGCAAGCAATGTCATGTAAATAAACGTGCCGGCTCCTAGTCCAAATCCATTGATGATCAGAGCCAGATTGCGTAAGCCTTCGGGCTGGACAGCGAGTAGCAGACCGCCGGACATCGGGATGGCCAAAAGACCCAGCGCTGACATGAAGAAAGAGGGCGTGATTTGTTCGCGACGAAACACCGCAAACAGCAAGGCCACGGTCAGGTTGAACAACAGCGTCACACCTAGCCACCAGAGGACCAGCGCAGTTGTGGTGTCGCCGCCAAAGGTAACCAACTGTTCTGCTACCACTAATAGGGCGATGCCATAAGTAGGATAGAAGTTGGCGGCTCCTTGATGTTTGAATTTGCTCGAACCCGCTGGCCACCCCAACACCTTGGATATCATCCAGACGATGCTGATCTGCACGAAGAGTCCCAGGTTGAACCAGTGCAACGTCCAGGCCATCCCTGCAAGCTCGGGCAGCCGATGGGAGAAATGCATTGTTGTTAGTGCAAAGATACCGGTGCCCATAACCGACGAGGGGCCGCTTGAGGTTAGGGTCTTGGCAATGAGTGAAGAGCCTACGGATGCATGCAAGTGGGGTGCGTTCATATCGATAGATAGGTTAGCAAGGGTAGCACCTGCCAGGATGTCCGTGGCCACTTGTGCCGTCGTCTTGAGCTTCTTGTGGCCAAGCGGGACCTAGATCAGGCGGATGCCGACTTTCTGCGGCAAGAGAAGCATGGAAAAGGCGTGACACCTACGCCGCGCGCGGCGCAGTGGAGAGGGCTATAGTGTCAGATGGGCCTGGGGTAGGGTGGTCTAATATGGGTATCTGCAGGTACCATTTCTTTGAGCCACTTATTTTGTCGGCACTTTGGAAGAATCCTGCAAGCTGGTTTCGCCGCATTTTCGCGAATACCCGAGCCGTTCAGACAACTGGTCGCAAATTTCGATTAAGTCTGTTGCTTCTTGACTGTCCCACATGACATTAAATCGGCGTTCAGGCCCCAGGATGGTAAGTGCTGCGACTAGAGTGCCAGTATGGTCGAATATAGGTGCACTGATCGCGTTAATGGAGCTAAGTTGGTTACCTCGAACTATTGCAACCCCACGCGCACGTATTTCGGCAAGAGTATTTTCGATCTTGTCGCGATCGTGATGATCGTGTAATTCTTCCAATATTTTGTCTTCAGTAATATGTCTTGGCGCGAATGCGGCAAAGACTAAGCCAGTGGCCGAATCCAAAAGAGTTAGTACCGATCCCACTCGAACATTAATTGCAATAGGGCGGTGAGACTCCTCCCAGCGGACAATCGTAGGACCGGCTGAGCCCCAGATCGCAAGAAGCACGGTCAAGTTAGTTCGGTCACGGAGATCGGCCGCAGCGTTGCTGCAAATCTTGACCACGTCAAGTTGATGCAAGGCGGCTAAGCCAACAGTTAGCGCAAGGGGTCCAAGGCTGTATCTCGCTCCAGTATCCTCCTGTTCGACCATTCCTTCCCGCGCAAGACTGACAAGGTAACGATGCACCTTTGCGGAGGGCATTCCCATTGCTCTGGCTATGTCTCGCAGCATCATGGGTTGATAAGCCTTTGCAATAACGGCCAATACACGCAGGCCTATCTCGACCGACTGAACGCCGAATTGAGTCTTTCCGTTTTTTTCATTCAGTGGTGTGTCCGCTGTCATATCTGACCAATAACCATGTCTTTGCTGCAATTCGCCGAGAAGCGATTAAGGCAAATTGAACAACTGAACGGCAAATAAGTACGATTCGGATTCATGACAGGAACCTGACGGTGAATCAAGTGATTCTATTTCGTTCAGATAATTTAGCGCCCTTGCATTTAGCCAAATACGCGTTTGGTATAGAGCCGTATTGTCTTTGTAATGTTAGCTGCCTTTGCATCCTCTTTTCCAGTTGCTCATTTTATTTTCTCTGTCGACGCGGCGACTCGCCTTCCCAATTGGATGAGGTGGTTTCGCCGTTCAACCTCAGCCTTGGCTGCTTTCAATGCATGTTCATATAACCAAAGCCCCCCGGGATCGCCATCGTCGTGAGCAAAGAACCAGTGACCATGTTTAAATGGTGTCGCCGCACAGTTTGAGTGTTGCATACCGTTCATCATAATAAATATGGACCACTCTTTCACACCTTCCTTGTCGTTGGTTTCCTCGTAGAGTTCCCAAATCATCGTTATCACCTTGTGCGTCTTACCGGAAATGTCAAATTACGGTGGTCTCCCTGTATAGCCGGCGAAGTTTGCCTCTAGGAATCAAGCAACAAAGAACCTCCTTGCTAAACGGGCCAACTAACCAAGAAAAACTGAGTCACAGTAATTGCGGTGCGGCTGTAAA
Organism: Sulfuritalea sp.; assembly: GCA_030696505.1. GTDB lineage: Bacteria > Pseudomonadota > Gammaproteobacteria > Burkholderiales > Rhodocyclaceae > Sulfuritalea. The sequence continues at coordinate 2,891 of JAUYSD010000394.1, forward strand.
TCAGAAATTGCAGCTTTCTGAAATGGCTTGCCATAGGACACTCGGAGCTTCCACATGGGGGTTATGACCGAGCCCTTGAAGGACATGAACTTCGGCTCCAAGGCGTTTCATAGATTGAGGTGATGCAATTGGATCCAACTCACCGCAGAGTAGGCTAATTGGCGAGCGGACGGTCTGGGCGATCCGGATGCAATCTGGGGTTCCAAGTGCGTAAGTTAAAGGATCGGTGGCGAGACTGAATTGGCCTTGTTGTGTTCTTACACCCACTTCCGCGTCGGCTGAATCGGGATCTACCAACCCCCACAACCCGGAAATTTTAAGGTGACGATCGATGGCCTCTGCCTTAGTGGCGAATAATCTTGGCGCCGTCCGGGAGATTGTATTGGCTTTGGCTATTTCCTGTTCGGTCCAGTCGACCTTTACTCCGAAGGCGCAGACGCGCTCTACCCGGACGCCAAAAATTCCGGTAGCGAGAGCGAACGCGACCACGCCTCCCATCGAATGGCCGATCAACGTAACCCCTTCGTCCTGTGCCAGAAGCGAAGCCACGTCGCTTGCATAAATACCGAATCCATACGGGGCACGATGAAATGAGCGCCCATGACCGCGAAAGTCCGGAATCATCCATCGTCCGTGCCAGTGCTGCGCCAGAAGCGGCCTCAGGCCGTGCCAGACGGTTCCATTGGCGCCGAGCCCGTGCAAGAACACGAGCATTGGGCCATCCACTCCGCCGCGCTCACACCAAATTCTTTCGGTATCTGCCATTACGATTTCCAGTTTTGGTGCCAGAACCGCAGGCGACGCAGGTACGCGTAAAGCGCACCTGGCGTCTCCTTGCCGGCTACGACGCCAGCGTGGCGATGACCTGCAATAATGAACTCTTGACTAACAATTTTTTCAAGTTGCGCCCGATGCTCACACCGGCGCGAGATCCATCTCGAGCGCGGCGGTCTCGTTCTTTGCTCCGGGGCATTTGGTGATCTTCACCTTGGCACACAGATCCAGATTGAGGTTGACCGGGCTCGTATTCTCGAAATCGATCTCAAGCAGGTCATTGAAGAAAACTCCCTTTCCCTTCGCAATGGGCTGGTGCTTGGTCCAATGGCCGGCACAGGCGGCTATCCCTATCGCTTCCGGATGTATTCCTTCGGTGAGCTTGACACGGCCAGCAACACGACGACCCTTCACCGTTTCAAGCCTGATGATGTCTTCGTCCTGCAGGCCCTTGCGCCGCCCCGTCTCGGCGTTGACCGCAATCCGGTAGGAAAACGGATCAATGCGCGCGACCTCGTCGATCCATGGATTCTGCATCGTAAAGCCGTTGGCCTGGATGGCATCGCGATAGTAGAAGGCAAACATGTCGAAGTCCGGATCCTTCACCTCGTGCGACTTGCACGGCAGCCATTCCGGCAGCGGGCCGTAGTAGGCCGGATCGAACGACATGCCGCCCTTCTTGCTGAGCGCCATCGTTTTCTCGCCCAGTTCGATCAGATACTCGTGATAAATCGGGATGCGCACGTCGAGGAAGGTGCGCCAGTAAACTTCCTCCACCCGCTTCGGCCAGGTGATGACGCCGTGCTCCTTGAACCAGTCCAGACCGCGCTCGGGCCCGAACTTGTGCTTGAGTTCGCGGTCGCTGATCTCGTCCATGTTGTAGGTCATGTCGGGTTTCAGCATCTGCGGTCCGTCGAGGCCGTAGTAGCTGTTGATGCCCATGTTGATTTCCGGCCCCATTTCCAAACGATAGGCAATTTGCAACATGACGTCGCGGGCACTGCGCCGCTCGTGGATCGGCTCTACCACCGGCTGGCGAATTGGCCAGCCCCATTCGCCCGGTCCCGCGGGATGATTGAAAATGAATGGGTAGTTGGGCCGCGGATCGACCACTTCGAGATAGCTCAGGTCGGGCAGGATGATGTCGGCAAAATCGGAGAACTCGTTGAGGAAGAGGTCGAAGGAAGCGATGAAGTCGTAGGACTTGAGGCTTTCCACCACGGCCTCCTTGTTGCCGACGCTCATTACCGAATTGGCTCCGTAATTGAGCAGGAACTTCGGACGATAGGGCAGCTCGAATTGCTTCCACCAATGCTCCTGGTCGGACGACGCCATCAAAGGCGACACATGCGACAGGGGGAACATTTCGCAGAATCCCATCGAATCGGGCTTCCGTGGTTCGGCGGCCGGATAGGGCACGTGAGGCAGCAGCCAGATTCCCGTGGCCATGAGCCCGTCCTTGTCGGCGCGCGGGACATAGCGGGGGCGGCCGGTTTCTGGATGGCCATAGGAAACGGGATTGAAGCCGAGGGTTCCGCCGACGACGTCGGCAGCGCCTACGATATGGTTGAGCAGATCGACCGCGAAGCAGTTGTACATTGAATTCTTGTGGCCCTGCGCGCCGCGGAAAAATATCGCTGAAGCCGGGCGGTAAGGCAAGGTCACGCCGTCGATCACAATGGTGCTGCCGATCCGCGCGGCCTCGCCGAATTCACGCGCCAGACGCTTAACCGTGGCGGCGGAAATGCCCGTGATTTCCTCGGCGTGTGCCGGCGTGTAGGTCTTCAATTGATTCTTCATGAGGGCAAATGAGGGCTGGCAGATTTCCCCATTGACCTCGTATTTGCCTTCAAGCGCCGCATTCTTCGCCGCCGGATCGTCGTGCGCTTTGGCCGTGTTGGACTGGGTGTCCCAGATGAGCGGCTTGCCCGATTCCGGGTCGCGCGCGTATTTGCCGTCAGGCCGTATGAGATAGATTGCGTTGGTTCGATCGCGCAGGTATTCGGCATCATAAATGCCGAGATCATTGACCAGGCAGTTGGCCATCGCCAGCGCCAGCGCGGCATCGGTTCCGACGCGTATCGGCACCCATTCGTTGGCCTTGGCGGCGGCGAAGTTGCACATCGGATCGACCACCACCATTTTCATTCCGCGCTCGCGCGCATCGGCGGCCAATGCGATGTTGGGCGTGGCCGCATGACCTGCGCCATGTCCTTTCGCCGCACCGAAGTAGATCGCGTAGTTGCAGTGCTTGAAGTCCGGAACGATGGACCACGAGGCATGGGTGACGCCGCCTGCCGCATGGGCGCCATTGCCGCAGTGGACTCCGCCGCCGGCCACCCACATGTTCGGCGTCCCGAAGGCCCAGCCGAAGGGAAAGAAAATCAGCGACGAAGGTGCCAGCGTGGTGGTGACCTGGACCATCAGCTGACGCGGATCTTCTTCGCGTACTTTCTTCAGGCGTGTCGTGATCTCGTCCAGTGCCTCGTCCCAGCTTATCGGCTTCCAGCCCGGGTCGATGCCGATTCCCTTTTCCGGGTTGGTGCGGCGCAGTGGCGTATTGACGCGGTGCGGATCGTACAGAATCATGATACCGGCGATGCCCTTGGCGCACAGTCGGCCGCTGCCGACGGGGCTGTCCGGGTTTCCTTCGATCTTGACCACCGTACCATTGACGCGGTGGACCTTGATCGAGCATCCGCCGTAACAGATGGTGCATGCGGAAGGAATCCAGACGTCTTCAACGACCTTCGGCTTGTTCTTCAGAACTGTATTCATGATTGATTTCATCCTCCACATGCGGCCGGTAAGAAATAGACCAGGACTTCCGGGGAAATCGCGGTATCTGCGGGAGTAGGCAAGAGTTCATCCAACTCGTGGTTATGAACGATTGTTTCGTTGATGAATATGCGCGTGCACATCTGCAGCATGCGCGGGGCAGTCGAGTCGCGGAAAATGCGGGCGCCGAATTCGGTTCCGTACTGGCGCTCGAGTTCGGTCAGCAGGCCGCGCAAGGTTGGCACCTGGTCGAATTGCACCGTTTGTTTCTTGGTCCCGGTAATGTCCGCGATAACTCCCATGAAAAGAAGATTCACGTTCATGTCCGATCCCTCGCTAACTGGCATGGCTTCGACGCGCCGGAGAGAACAATGGCACGTAGACCCCAGCCTTGACGGTGGATAACTTCATGAAGAAGTCACCGCTTACCGAAGCGACGCCGAGGATTGCCATCACCACGGGAGAATTGCTCGCCGAATTGGTCAGCAGCAGCACCGGCACGATCAATCCCAACAGCAGCGTTCCACCGTAGAAGGAAAATGCCAGGCGGCCCGCCAGCAAGTCCCGCACCGACCACTTGGCGGCGATGTTGCCGCTCGACAGCGCCCCCTGGATCTCCAGCGCGAAGAAGAGGGTGACCAATGCCGTGACGCCGGTCCACATTTGCAGCAGCCAGTCGCTTGCCAATTGACCGGACGCCGCACCGATAACCAGCAGGGCGGCAATGCCTCCGCGTATCGCGAAGGCGATGTAGATAGCGGGATGGAGCGGCGAATGCCAGAACGGAATCGCCTTGGATGCGGTGTAGCAGAAGCCCATGTATCCGATGATGGCTATCGTTCCTATGCCCGCCATGACATTCGCCGCAACTGCCAGTGCGCGCCAGATGCCCGTCAGCCCAAGCAATGTAATGGCGAGATAAATGCCGCCGCCGATCAGAAACAGGGTCAGACCGACAAAGCCACGCGATATCCATGAAGTGCGGACATGCCGCATCATCTTGATCGCGCGCTCCGGCCGTCCCAGAAACATCAGGTGGACCAGGGCGCCAAGGGCAGCAAGAACATACGCAACCATCAGGCCGTAGATGACTCCGTAGATCGAGGCCATCAGCCATGTGCCGCCGGCGACGCCGACCAGGAAGTGGCCTATCACCATCAGGATTCCGCGCCCCTCGCCCCATTCGCGTTGCGGACGATAGTCGCTGCGGAGATCGGCTATCAGTTGCTCGTAGCGGTTGTCTTTCATGTTTGCCTCACTCGGGAAGGTAGTAGACGTTCGGGCTGGTGCCCGCCTCGGGATGAAGCGTGTAGCCGCCACGGTCCTTGATCAGCACGGAGACATCGCTGTTCGGATCTGCCAGGTCGCCGAAAATACGCGCCTTGGCGGGACAGTTAGCGACGCAGGCCGGATCCTTGCCTTCCGCAAGCCGCGGGCGGCAGAAATTGCATTTCATCACCACGCCGACGGGATGGCGTTCCGAGCGCTCCATCTCATAGGGAGTGGGGCCTTCGTCGCCGAAATAGTTGCGCCGCTCGTCGTTGAAGTAGCGGTTGTTGTACGGGCACGCCACCATGCAAGCATGGCAACCGACGCACATGTCCTGGTCGATATCGACGATTCCGTTTTCGGCATAGTGGCTGGCTCCTGTCGGGCAGGCTTTGACACATGGAGCGTCGGTGCAATGGTTGCAGAGCACTGGCAGCAACTTCCGCCTCATGGTTGGATACGTGCCTTCCTCCCGCTTGATCACTCGGGCAAAGAAAACACCTGGCGGGGTGCCGTTCTCGGCCTTGCAGGACATCTGACAACCGTAACAGCCCATGCAACGCTTTAGATCGATCACCATTCCTAATCTCATAGCTCATCCTCCGTTTGCATTGCCTAGACCTTGTTGAATATCGCCGCGCCAAACCTTGCTTGCCGCCGCCTCGAGGCTTCTTGAAATGAGCCTCTTATTGTTTTATATTACGCATAATGTAATTCGCTACGTAATATATAACTACAATTTTCTCCCGGTGTCAACGGTTCTGCGATGAATGCTGAGATCCCCAGAGGTGCCGAACTATGCGGCTTCAGATGGAATTGGCGCACTCGGCCCGGTGTCGCGAAGCTGCATACGGAGCTTGAATCCTGGCAGGTCGCGGGAAAATCCGTGAGCAGGACGGTGCCTCTGGGGAAATCCGCACTAGCAACGCGGGAATGGATTCAGGTCACTGACACCGCGGCTAGGGCCGGCAAGAAAATCTGCGCTTGCGGCAAGTCGGTCCGAACATCTAATCTATCCAGGAATGGATCAGGCAAAGTGGCAGCGTCTTGCACAATGTGGCGACCTGTTGCATGGGGTTTGACCGCATGGCCAACACCCGGATCCCATGCGTCGGCGCCGGAATCGCGCCATTCAATCGGCCATCAATCGATAAGGACAGGATGACCATGAGTCAATCAACCCCAAATCAGTCTGGATGCCCGGTGGCGCACGCGGTTTCGCCGACGGCTTGTCCCGTGGGCAGTCAGGCAGCTGCCTTCGATCCCTTCGAGGATGCCTATCAGCAGGACCCGCCAGAGTACGTCCGCTGGGCGCGGGAACGGGAGCCGGTGTTTTTCAGTCCGAAGCTGGGCTATTGGATAGTTACCCGGTATGAGGACATCAAACCGATCTTTCGCGACAACATTACTTTCAGCCCCTCAATTGCGCTGGAGAAAATAACGCCAAGCAGTCCGGAAGTTGCCGAGGTCCTCAACTCGTATGGCTACGCGATGAGCCGCACTCTGGTGAATGAAGATGAGCCGGCACACATGGCCCGACGGCGCATCCTCATGGAGCCATTCACTCCGGAGCAACTCAGGCACCATGAACCTATGGTGAGGAAGATCACCAGAGAGTATGTCGACCGCTTCATGGATGACGGCAAGGCCGACCTGGTCGACCAGCTGCTGTATGAAGTACCGCTGACGATCGCGCTGCACTTTCTCGGTGTTCCCGAGGAAGACATGGGCATGTTGCGCAAATACGCTGTCGCCCACACGCTGAATACCTGGGGCAGACCGAAGCCGGAGCAGCAATTGGAGATCGCCCACGCCGTTGGGCATTTTTGGCAGTTTGCCGGAACGGTGCTGGAAAAAATGCGCAAGGACCCGTCGGGTCCCGGCTGGATGAAGTACGGAATCCGCAAGCAGGCAGATCATCCCAATATTGTCACCGACTCTTACCTGCACTCCATGATGATGGCGGGGATAGTGGCTGCGCACGAAACGACGTCACTTGCCTCGGCCAACGCGGTGAGGCTCCTGCTCCAGCACCCCAGTGCGTGGCGGGAGATTCGCGAGGATCCGGGACTGATTTCCAATGCAGTAGAGGAATGTCTGCGTTTCAGCGGTCCAATCGCCGCATGGCGGCGTTTGACCACGAAAGCAACAAGGATTGGCCACGTGGAGATTCCGGCCGGTGCAAAACTTCTGATCATCATGGCTTCGGCCAACCATGACGAACAATATTTTTCCGATGCCGATTTTTTTGACATCCGAAGGGAAAACTCGAGCGACCACCTGTCCTTTGGCTATGGTTCGCACCAGTGCATGGGCAAGAACCTCGCAAGGCTGGAACTGCAAATCTTCCTCGAGGAACTGAGCAAGCGGCTGCCCCACATGAGGTTGGCGAGCCAGACGTTCACCTATCTGCCCAACGCGTCATTCAGGGGTCCGCAGCATTTGCTCGTGGAGTGGGATCCGCAACAGAATCCGGAGCGAGCTAACCATCGCTTGCTGGATTCAAGCGCTCCTGTGCGCCTGGGCGAGCCCTCCAAGCATTCGATATCGCGCATCGTGGCCGTCGAAAGCGCAAGCTTGGTTGCGAAAGGCATCCTGATGCTCAGCCTGAGATCGGTCGACGGAAGACCGTTGCCGCGATGGACACCCGGAGCGCATATCGATGTCGAATGCGGCAATGCCAGCCTGTCCCGACAATATTCCCTGTGTGGGGATCCCGAAAACTCCCGTACGATGGAAATCGCGGTACTGCGCGATCCCGACAGCAGAGGCGGATCGGCATGGATCCATGACAACGTAAAAGTCGGCGATCACCTGAGGATTCGGGGGCCGCGCAACTACTTTCGCTTCGACCCGCAGTGCAGGAAGGCCATATTCATCGCCGGTGGCATCGGCATTACGCCCATAAGTGCGATGGCTCACCGGGCAAGGTCGCAGGAAGTCGACTATGAGCTGCATTACAGTGGACGCAGCCGGATTTCAATGGCATTCATCAAGGAGCTTGCAGAGCTTCACGGTGATCGCTTGCACGTCTACGCGAAAGACGAGGGATTGCGAAACGACTTTAACGCCTTGCTGACCCGTGCTGATCCGGGCACGCAGATCTACGCTTGCGGACCGGAGCGAATGCTGGAAGCCATCGAGCAATGCTGCGCCGACCGACCGGTAGATTCCTTGCGCATCGAGCATTTTCACTCGAAGCTTGGGACACTGGATCCGTCAAGAGAATCGGCTTTTGAAGTCGAATTGAAAGACAGCGGAATCGTCATCAACGTTGCCGCGGATCAAACCCTATTGCAGGCGCTGCGCAGTGCGAATATCGATGTCCAAAGCGATTGCGGCGAAGGCTTGTGCGGCTCGTGCGAAGTGCGCGTGCTGGCTGGACAGGTGGATCATCGTGACGTCGTGCTCACTCGGGCCGAGCGCAACGTGAACGACAAAATGATGGCATGTTGCTCCCGATCCTGCGGCGCCAGACTGATACTCGAACTGTAAGCTTCAAATTCTCCCGATCAAGCCTCCGCCGGGTGAAGTACAGCTTCCCGTTGCCGGTGCCTTTCAGCATCGTGATCGACGAGAGCCGTCACTGGGCCGCGATATTCATAGTACCCCGAGGGTTTCCGAAAGGATATCCAGAAACCATTGATGGGGTGCAAGACCTTCGTGACGACGATCCCAGTGCAGCCGCACCTCGATCTGAGGCAGGTCGATCGGCAATGGCAGCGTTTTCAAGCCGCCGAACAGCTCGAACGAGGCCGCTACGCGGGAAGGCATCACGACGATCATGTCGGAAGTGGAAATCAGGCTGGGCAGGATTGTGAAGTGAGGAATCCGGAGCGCTACCTTGACGCCGAGTTGCAGCAGCAAGTCCTCGAGATGCTTGTGCCCGAAGAAGGACGAGGATACGTACGCGTGGCGGGCGGAAGCGAACTTGTCCAGTGTCAGTTTTCCGCGAATCGATGGATGCTCTTTGCGCAGCAGGCAGACGTAGTGTTCGTGGAACAGGTGGGTATTTCGCGTCACGTCGCAAATAGTCGGCAGATAGCCCACGGCGGCATCGACCTTGGCCGAGGCTAGCCAGTTCGGAACATCGTTCAGTGTCATCTGGACTACTTCGAGTTCCACCTGGGGGGCAACGGCACTGAGTTTTTTCAGCAAGGGCGGCAGAAAAATCAGCTCGCCGATATCCGACATGGCGACGCGAAACCGGCGGTCCGTCTCTGCCGGCACGAAGGTGCTGGTCATTTCCACGGCGCTGTCGATCTGCGCCAGTCCGCCGCTGAAGCGCTTGTAGGTCTGCTTGGCACAGGGCGTCGGCATCATTCCATCGTGGGTCCTGACGAACAGTTTGTCGTTGAGCACCTCTCTCAGCTTTGCAAGGCCATAGCTGACCGTCGGCTGGGTCAGATACAGACGTTCGGAAGCCGCGGTGACGCTGCCCGTCTCGTAGATGGCGATGAATACGCGAACCAGATTCAGATCGATTTTGGTTATGCGAGACATGAAGTGGCTCCAATGATTATCGACACTATCGATAAATTATAGAGAAACAATCGATTGGATTAATTAAAGTTCGGTCGATATATTTCTGTCCAACGCTTTCTCGTATCTGCAAATGGCGCGTCAGATACAACTCAGGGTCCCAGGGAGACGGATGATGCACTCGCGGTCAAACAAGCTTTCATGCCTCTTCAGACATTCAGCCTTTTTCGGCAACGTATGACTACTGACAAATCCGAATTTGTTCGCTCACCAGCACCGTCGCTGGCTGACCGTTACGAACTTGAAGCAGGCCGGGTGTTCCTGAGTGGAGTTCAGGCACTGGTGCGGCTACCCATCGAACAGATGCGACGCGACCGACGGGCAGGCTTGCGCACCAAAGCATTTATCACCGGCTATCCGGGATCGCCCCTGAGCGGCTACGACATTGCCTTGAGGCAAGTCGGCGAGGCGCTGGATACCTACGGGATTCATCATCTGCCCGGACAGAACGAGGAACTGGCAGCGACCACGTTGATGGGCACGCAGATGCTCGATGAGCATCCACACCCGGATGTGGATGGCGTGGTCGCCTACTGGTATGGCAAGGGACCGGGCATCGACCGGTCGGGCGACGCGCTCAAGCATGGAAATTTTGCGGGAACCAGCACCAACGGCGCAGTAGTGATACTCAGCGGCGAGGATCACGAGGCAAAGAGTTCCAGTGTGCCCTACCAGCAGGAATTCGCGTTTGAGCACTCGGGGATTCCGGTGTTGTACCCGGCGACGGTTACCGAGTTCATCGAGTATGGCCTGCACGCGGCCGCGCTGTCGCGCTACAGCGGCTGCTGGGTAGCGCTGAAACTTGTCGGGCCGCTGTGCGACGGCGGCGAAGTGGTGCGATTTTCCGGCGATCTGTGGCCGGTCGAGCTGCCGCCTCTGACTATCGACGG
>JAUYSD010000001.1 GCA_030696505.1 Sulfuritalea sp.
CATCACGCTGCAGGACGGCGCCAGCGTGCCACGCCCCGCATCAGTGCAGGACACGGCCAGCCAGTTCGTGGAACTGACCCATCGCTTCGCCACCGGCAAGTCGAAGTTGCAGGCGGGCGAGTCTGTCAGCTTCTCTCTGGCGCGCCCTGGCGGCGTGGATGTGTGGACCTATGACATCAGCGAAGCGCAGACCTTGGACACCCCGTTCCTGGGCGCGCTGACGGTGCACCAGCTTCAGCCACGCAAAATCGACAAGCCGCGCGGGGACATCCAGGCCGAGATCTGGTTTGCCTCCAGCCTTGCCTACCTGCCAGCGCGCATCCGCATCACCCAGGGCGAGGACAGCCATCTCGACCTCGTGATCGAGCGCATCGAGCAGAAATAGCGCCTCAGCGCCTGCGCTGGCATATAGAACACTGGATGTATCTGTCATGCTGTCTCCTGCGGGGCAATTTACCACCTTCCAATCATCAGCCAACCACCTGGTTGGTTAATTTTCACGCCCGGCCCGCGCTGCCGGCCTTGGTTATAGTCCACGGCAACCCCCCTATTTCCGGAGACCGAATTGAGCTACGAAATGATCCTGACCCGCACCGAAGGCCGCGTGGGCATCGTCACCCTGAACCGTCCCAAACAACTCAATGCCCTGAGCGACACACTGATGACCGAACTCGGCCAGGCGCTCAAGGCTTTCGACGCCGACGAAGGTATCGGCTGCATCATCCTGACCGGCAGCGAAAAGGCCTTCGCCGCCGGCGCCGACATCGGCGCCATGGCCGGCTGGGACTTCATGGACGTCTACAAGGCCAACTACATCAGCCGCAACTGGGACCGCATCGCCCGCTGCCGCAAGCCGATCATCGCCGCCGTTGCCGGCTTCGCGCTGGGCGGCGGTTGCGAGCTGGCCATGATGTGCGACATGATCTACGCCGCCGACACTGCCAAGTTCGGCCAGCCCGAGATCAAGCTCGGCATCCTGCCCGGCGCCGGCGGCACCCAGCGCCTGCCGCGCGCCGTGAGCAAAGCCAAGGCCATGGACATGTGCCTGACGGCCCGCTTCATCGACGCCCAGGAGGCCGAGCGCGCCGGCCTGGTGGCGCGCATCATCGCGGCCGACAAACTGCTGGAGGAAACCCTGGCCGCTGCGGCGACCATCGCCGGATTCTCGCTGCCGGTGGTCATGATGATCAAGGAATCGGTCAATCGCGCCTACGAATCCAGCCTGCAGGAAGGCCTGTTGTTCGAGCGCCGCACCTTCCACTCGGCTTTCGCCCTGGCCGACCAGAAGGAAGGCATGACGGCCTTCGTCGAAAAGCGCAAAGCCGTTTTCCGCGACGCCTAGACCGGCTTCCGCATCGCAGCATCAAAGGCCCTCATGGGCCTTTTTTGTTTTTCCAAGCCATTGTTTCAGGTTGATTAATCTTTCGTGGAAAATTTTTGTTGCATTGCACCAAAAAACTCTTGACAGAGCATCTTTCATCCCTATAATGGGAACCATGATGCACTGCAACATCGCCCCGGCGGTCAGGGGTGAGCGATACCAATCCGACACATTGCCGATTTGATACCAATCTCAGGAGATTCCCATGAACGCCACCACCGAACAATTCGCCACTGCCAACAAGGCCACCGTTGAAACCATGCTGACCATCGCCAATACGGCTTTCGCCAGCGCCGAGCGTCTTGCCGCACTGAACCTCAACACCGCCCGCGCCATGCTGGAAGACAGCGTTGCCAACGCCAAGGCTCTGCTCGGCGTCAAGGACGTGCAGCAGCTGATCGCCATGCAGACCACGCTGGCCCAGCCCGCCGTCGAGAAGGCCGTCGCCTACTCGCGCAGCGTGTATGAGATCGCCACCCAAACCCAGGAAGAACTGTCCAAGGTCGTCGAAGGCCAGTTCTCCGAACTGAACAAGAATGTCACTTCCGCTCTCGACAAGGCCGTCAAGAACGCCCCGGCTGGCTCCGATGTCGCCGTGGCTGCCGTGAAGTCGGCGATCGCCGCCGCCAACTCGGCCTACGACAGCATGACCAAGGCTGCCAAGCAGGTTGCCGAAATCGCTGAAGCCAACGTCGCCGCCGCCACCACCGCGACCGTCAAGGCCGTCGGCAACGGCGCTGCGCCGAAGGCCAAGAAAGCCGCTTAAGCGACTTTCCACCGTCTCCTCCTCCGGCCCCGCAAAGGGGCTGGTTTCAGACCCGATGCCGCAATGCATCGGGTCTTTTTTATGTCTCCGCTGGAAGCGGAGACGGTATCCCGGGATATTTGTTGTGGCGCAAGAGTTGGCGCTGATGACGCAAAGCGCTACAAGGCAGTCGAGCAAAAGACGCTCTCCTCGCCGTAGCGGATGGCGCGCCGGCAATTACAACGCGCGCAGCCGCTCCCCGGCCGCGGCCAGCGTGGCTTCGTTCTTGGCGAAACAAAAGCGGATCACGCGTTGGTCGTCGCCGTCGGGATTGAACACCGAGACGGGAATCGCCGCGACGCCATGCTCCTTGGTCAGGCGCTGGACAAAGCGGGTATCGGGCTCGTCGCTGATCGCGGCATAGGTGGCGAGCTGGAAGTAGGTGCCGGCGCAGGGCAGCAGGACAAAGCGCGATCCCTCCAGCTGCTGGCGAAAGAAATCCCGCTTGGCCTGGTAGAAGGCCGCCAGGTCGTCGGCGAACTCCGGATGCTCGCGCATGAAATCCGCGAGCGCCAGCTGTGCCGGGTGGTGTACGGTAAATACGATGAACTGGTGCGCCTTGCGAAATTCGTTCATCAGGCTGCGCGGCGCCAGGCAGTAGGCGACTTTCCAGCCAGTCACGTGGTAAGTCTTGCCGAAACTCGACACCACGAAACTGCGCTCGCGCAGACCGGGGTAGCGCGTCACGCTCTCATGGCGCGGCTTGCCGCCGGCGCCGTGATCCTGGTCGAACACCACGTGTTCATACACCTCGTCGCTGACCACCACGATCTTGGTGTCCCGCACCAGTGTTTCCAGCATGGCCATATCGTCGGCCGACCATACCGAGCCGCTCGGGTTGTGCGGCGAATTGATGATGATCATGCGCGTGCGCGGCGTGATCAGTGCGCGGACTTCCTCCCAGTCCGGCCTGAACTCGGGAAAGCGCAGATGGGCGTACACGGCGTGGCCGCCATTGAGCGTGATGCCCGGCACATAGGAGTCATACACCGGTGCGAAGACGATCACCTCGTCGCCCGGCCTGACGCAGGCGGCGATGGCGGTATAGATCGCCTGGGTCGCGCCGGCGGTCACCGTGACTTCGCTTTCCGGGTCGTAGGCGGCCAGGTAGAGCCTTTCGACCTTTTCCGCAATCGCCGTGCGCAAGGACGGCACGCCGGCCATCGGCGGATACTGGTTGGCGCCGGCCGTCATGTGGTGCGTGACGCGCTCCAACAGCAGCGGCGAGGGCGAGAAATCGGGAAAACCCTGCGACAGGTTGATCGCCCCGTGTTCCGCGGCAAGCCGCGACATGACGGTGAATATCGTGGTGCCGACGTTGGGCAGGCGGGAAGCGGGATAGAGTGCCATGGTGGTCAGTGGACGATGATGAGGTGGCGGGGCGGCG
>JAUYSD010000005.1 GCA_030696505.1 Sulfuritalea sp.
GCCGCAATCGGCGTACTGAGCCTGAGCCTGAGCAGCGTACAGGCGCTGGCCCAGGCCAAGGTCATCAAGATTTCCCACCAGTTCCCCGGCGGCACCATCGACGACGGCGACTTCCGCGACCGGCTGGTACGCAAATTTGCCGCCGAAGTGGAAAAGAAGACCAACGGCCAGTTGAAGTTCGAGATCTACCCGGCCGCATCGCTGATGAAGCCGGTACCGCAGTACAAGGCCTTGTCCACCGGCGCGCTCGACATGGCGCTGTATCCGTTGGCCTACGCCGGCGGCGAATTTCCTGCCGCCAACCTGACCCTGATGCCGGCGCTGATCACCAGCTACGAGCAGGGTCTGCGTTGGAAGGACGCGCCGATCGGCAAGGAACTGGTGCGCCTGCTCGACGAGCGCAACGTCAAGATCGTGACCTGGGTCTGGCAGGCCGGCGGCATCGCCTCCAAGGCCAAGCCGCTGGTCGCTCCTGACGACGCCAAGGGCATGAAGGTGCGCGGTGGCAGCCGCGAAGTCGATCTGATGACCAAGGCGGCGGGCGCCGCGGTGACCAACGTCGCATCGAACGAGATCTACAGCGCGATGCAGTCCGGCGTGCTGGATGCTGCAGTTACGTCGAGCACCTCGCTGATTTCCTTCCGTCTGCACGAGACTTCGGACTACCTCACCGCCGGGCGCAAGCATTCCTTCTGGTTCATGTTCGAGCCCTTGCTGATGTCGAAGAAGGCCTACGACAGCCTGACGCCGGCACAACAGAAGATCGTCATGGAGGTCGGCGCCTCGCTCGAGAAGTTCGGCATGGAGGCCGCCAAGCTCGACGACGAGCGCGTGGTCGAGGTCTATACCAAGGCCGGACGCAAGGTCGTGGACATGGACCAGGCTTCCTTCGACAAGTGGCGCGCAGTGGCCAAGGCCTCGGCCTGGAAGGACTTCGAGGAGAAGGTCAAGGACGGCAAGCAGCTGTTCGACATGGCCGTCGCGGTCAAGTAATTCCCTTCCCAGCCCATCCGTGACTTTGTCGACTTCACCTTGCCGTGCTATTCGCACTGTCTGCGGTTCGTCTTCGCGTCACAAATGACCTGAAAAGGGAATTAGCCCATGCGTAAATTGTGGCAGCAGTTCAGCCGTGCGGTCAATGCGTTCAACACCCTGACCGGCTATGTGTCCGGGGTGTTGATCGTGATCTGCAGCGGGGTCCTGGTCTTCGAGGTGGTGGTGCGTTACTGGCTCAACTGGCCGACCGACTGGGAAATCGAGATGTCGATCATGTTGCTGATCGTCGCCACCTTCATGAGCGCGGCCTTCACCCAGGCCTCGCGCGGGCATGTCGGCATCGAGGTACTCGACGCGCTGCTCTCCGAGCGCGCCAACCGCTGGCGCAATACGCTGGGCGACATCCTGTCGATGGCTTTCTGCATCTTCATCGCCTGGCATGCCTGGAAGTTTTTCCACGAAGCCTGGGTCGACGGCAAGATGAGCAACACCGCCTGGGCGCCCAAGCTGTGGCCCGCCTACCTGTTCATGGCGCTGGGCATGACCATGCTCTCGCTGCAGATGCTGGTGCAGCTCGGCGATCAGCAGATCCACCAGCACAGGGAAGACGAAGAATGAGCACCGGACGCGATAAACCCCGCGCCGTCGCGGCAAAATTGACCACACCCCCTCCCGGCCTCCCCCGCCGGGCGGGGGAGGTGACTGATCAGTCCCGCCCGTTGGGCGGAAAAAGTGGGGAGACCCGATGAGTACGCTCCAAGTAGGCATCCTGTTCGGCATCGCCACCTTCGTCGCGCTGTTCTCCGGAATGCCCATTGCATTCGCGGTGGGCGGCGTGGCGCTGGTGTTCATGCTGCTCTACATGCCCAGCGAAACCGTGGGGCTGGTGGCCGAGACGCTGTATTCGGAACTCGACAACTTCGTCCTGCTGACGATTCCGCTGTTCGTCCTGATGGGTGCCGCGATCGGCAAATCGCGCGCCGGCGGCGACTTGTATTCCTCGCTCAACCGCTGGATGGGACGCATTCCCGGCGGCCTCGGCGTGGCCAACGTGATGGCCTGTTCGGTGTTCGCCGCGATGTGCGGATCGAGCCCGGCCACCTGCTCGGCGATCGGTTCCTCGGGCATCCCGGAAATGCGCAAGCGCGGCTACTCGTCGGGCCTGGCGGCCGGCATCATCGCCGCCGGCGGCACCCTGGGCATCCTGATCCCGCCGTCGCTGACCCTGATCCTCTACGGCATCGTCACCGAGCAGTCGATCGGCAAGCTGTTCATGGCCGGGGTCGGCCCCGGCCTGCTGCTGACCACGATGTTCGCCATCTGGGTGGTGATCCAGTTCCGCCGCGAGCAGGCCAGCGCACGGCTGCAGGGCGACAGCCATCACATCCTGCGCGAGGAGAGCTTCACCTGGCGCGAGAAGTTCGAGACGCTGCCGCGGCTGGCGCCCTTCGTCGCCATCATCGTCATCATCATGGTCGCACTCTACGGCGGCTGGGCGACGCCCTCCGAAGTCGCCGGCATCGGCGCCTTCTTTTCGCTGCTGATGGTGATGGTGATCTACGGCTGCTGGCGCTACAAGGACATGATGGCCATTCTCGGTGGCACGGTGCGCGAATCGACCATGGTCATGATGATCATCGCCATGAGCTTCCTCTACACCTACGTCATGAGCTACCTGCACATCACGCAGGAAGTCGCGGCCTGGATGGTCGGCCTGCCGCTGGGCAAGTGGGGTTTCTTCGTCGCCGCCAACATCCTGCTGGTGGTGCTCGGCTTCTTCCTGCCGCCGGTGGCGATCATCCTGATGGTGACGCCGATCATCCTGCCGGCGCTCAAGGCGCACGGCATCGACCTGGTCTGGTTCGGCGTGGTGATGACCATCCTCATGGAAATGGGCCTGATCCATCCGCCGGTCGGCCTCAACCTCTTCGTCATCAATTCGATCGCGCCCGACATCAAGCTGTCCGAGATCATCTGGGGCACGCTGCCCTTCATCGGCCTGATGATCGTCGCCATCGTGCTGCTGGCCTTCTTCCCGGACATCGCCATGTGGCTGCCGAACAACGTCAAGTGAAACTAACGCACGTGCCTTCGGCCAGCCACCCCGCATTATGAAATATCGTACCTTCGATGGGCCCCAAGCTGGCAAATGGGCCCACCCCTCCCATCCGCTACGCGGTCCACGGCTGGCTTTGCACAGCCAGCCGGCTGCGGCGGCGCACCGCATGCGGTGCGAAACCCCGCCTCGCCCCTCACGGGGGGCTACTGGCTAGCTCGCTTCGCTCGACAGTCACCAGTCGCTCCGAACGAGTTATTTCACGTTAAATGAAGATACGCTTCACCAAAATGCACGGCCTCGGCAACGATTTCGTCGTGCTCGACGCCATCAACCAGGACTTCGTGCCGACGCCGGCGCAGGCACGCTGGCTCGCCGACCGGCACTTCGGCATCGGCTGCGACCAGAT
>JAUYSD010000083.1 GCA_030696505.1 Sulfuritalea sp.
GCAAGCCGTTGAACCAGATCGTGGCGATTTGCGATTACCTCGATCGGCGCTTTCCCCAGGCCGGGCTGCTGCCCAGCGATAGCTGGCAGCGGGCGCAGGCGATCTCGCTGTTCGCCTGGCTGAACAACACCGTGCATCCGACCTTCACGCACATTTTCCGGCCGGCCAAGTTTGCGGCGAGCGACGTCGCCCAGGCGGATGTCCGCAGCACCGCCGTGGCGGCGTTCCGCGAGTGCCTGGAACGCATCCAGATCCTGGCGCAGCAGGCCGGCCCCTTCCTGCTGGGCGACCGGCTTTCCTTCGTCGATGCCTATGCGCTGACATTTCTGCGCTGGGGCGGGCTCGGCGGCATCGATCCGGCCTCGCTGCCGGACTACCAAGCCTATGTCGCCCGCGTCGCCGCGCAGCCGCCGGTAGCGGCGGCGATGGCGCGCGAAGGCATCGACCTCAACACCTACAAGCCGAAGTAGGCCGCGGTCGCCAAGGGCGATTTGGGCGATTCGGGCCGGAGCGATTTGCTTCGGTGAGCCCTCGAATCGCCGCGTGCCTTGAAAAAAGCCGGCCAGGCTGCGCCGGATGGTATGCGGCGGGCGATCCGACCGCATGCCGAAGTCTTGCTGCAACAGTCGGCGGATCATCCCGAACTCCGCGATGTCCTGCAGGAAGTGCTGGCCTGATCCAGGGACTTTCTCGTTTATCGCCAGGCTTTCTCGCTGCGCTGTCCCCCGAAATGGGGACATACATGCTTGCTCTCCCGGCCGAGAATCGGCGACAGGTCCGGCATCCGTACCGGGCCCGACGACCATCCACGACAGGAGGACACAGCATGACGCAGCCCCGCATTTCACGCCTGACCGCGAGCTTTCTCGCCACCGTCGCTTGTGCGGCGACCACGCCGCCGGCGGCGGCGCAACCCGATCTCGATGCGCTGACGGCGACCCAGGCCGCCGCCGACCTGTGCGCCGGAAAATACACCAGCGAGGCGCTGGTGTCGGCGGCGCTGGAGCGCGCTCGCTCGCGCGCAGACCTGAACGCCTTCATCACCCTCGACGCGGCCGGCGCCCTCGAGGCGGCCCGGGCGGCGGATGCGGCGCGCGGCAAGGGCAAGGCCTGCCTGCCCCTGGGCGGAGTGCCGCTGGTGGTCAAGGACAACATCGAGGTGGCCGGCATGCCGGCGAGCGCGGGCACGCCGGCGCTGAAGAACTTCGTGCCCAGGGCCGACGCGCCGGTCGTCGCCAAGCTGCGCAAGGCAGGGGCCATCGTCATCGGCAAGACCAACATGCACGAGCTGGCCTTCGGCATTTCCGGCTACAACGCCGCCTTCAAGACCGGGACGGACTGGGGCGTGAGGAATGCCTACGACCCGGCCCGGATTGCCGGCGGCTCGTCCTCGGGCAGCGCCGCGGCGATCGGCGCGCGCGTCGTCGCCGCGGGCCTGGGCACCGATACCGGCGGTTCGGTCCGGATTCCCTGCGCCCTGAACGGCTGTGCCTCGCTGCGGCCGAGCGTCGGCCGCTATGCGCAGGCCGGCATCGCGCCGATTTCGCATACGCGCGATACGGCGGGGCCGATGGGTGTCGCCATGGCCGACGTCGAATTGCTCGACCGGCTGATCGCCGGCGGCAAGGCGGTGCGGGCGGCGGACCTGAAGAAAGTACGGGTCGGCGTCGTCGCCTCGACCCTGGCCAACCTCGATGCCGACACCCAGGCGGCGACCGATGCCGCCATCGCCAAAATGAAGTCCGCCGGCGTGACGGTAGTCGCTGTCGAGATGCCGCAGCTGGCCGAACTGAACGGCGCGATAGGCTTCCCGGTGGCGCTCTACGAGGCCTACGACGACATGGTGGCCTACCTGAAGAAAAGCGGCGCCGGTATCTCCATCGAGGAACTGGCCAAGGGCATCGCCAGCCCCGACGTGAAGGGCACCTACGACGGGCTGGTGATTCCGCGCAAGCTGCCCGGGCCCAACAACACGCTGGTCGACGCCCAGCCGGCCTACGCTGCGGCGCTCAAGACCAGCCGCCCGGCGCTGCAGAAGCTCTACCAGGATACTTTCCGCCGCCACCGGCTCGATGCCATCGTCTTTCCCACGGTGCCGAAGGTGGCCATCGCCGCGACTGCGGATTCGAGCAGCCTGGCCAACTTCGGCCTGTATATCCAGAACACCGATCCGGGCAGCAATGCCGGCATCCCCGGCCTGCAGATTCCGTTGGCGCTGGGGGCGGCCAGCAAGCTGCCGATCGGCCTCGAACTCGACGGCCCGGCCGGCAGCGATCGCCGGCTGATCGCCATCGGCCTGGCGCTGGAGGGTGTCTTCGGGCGCCTGCCGGCGCCGGCCAGGCGCTAGTCGCGCCTGAGGCGGCCGACCGCCGTGGCGAGACCGCCGCGGCGGTTCACGCCGAGCTTGAGGTAGCTGCGCTTGAGGTAGGTGCGCACCGTCGACAATTCGACCTCCAGGCGCTGCGCGATCTGCTTGTCGGTCAGGCCTTCGCCGACCATCCGCGCGACGGCGAGTTCGCGCGCGGACAGCGCCGCCATTTCCGGGCCGGCGCTGGCGACGACGGCGGGGGCGTGCTGCGACACTCGGCGCAAGGCGCCGGCGAAGGCGGGCTCGACCAGGCGCAGCAGGTCGAGCGTGTGGCCGTCGAAGTTGTCGCGGTGCCGGCCGCGCCAGATGCGCAGGTCGCCGATGCTGCGCTCGCCTGCGTAGCTGTAGGAATTGACGCCCCAGTGCAGGCCGTCGCGTGCCAGGAAGTCGTTGAAGAATTCGGTGCGCATCAGCTCGTTCTGCGGCATCACCTGGGTCACCAGCGTCGGTACGCGCCGCGCCTGCAGCTTGAAGGTGATCGGATCGTGGAACTGGAAATGGCTGTCGTAGGTGCCCAGCGTGTCCGCGTTCATGTTGATCGAGACGCATCCGTCGAAGCGCCGCGTCGCCTCGTCCCAGACGAAGGAGGCGAAGTGGTCGGCACGCAGCATGTCGAGCAGGCCGTAGCCGATCCGTTCCCGCACCTCGCGTTCCGCCATGTCTTCGGCCAGCAGACCGAAGAGGCGGGAGAGGGCGCGACTTTCCGAGGCCGTCAGGTACATGCGGAGAAGTGTAGGCGAGTGCCGGCGCCCTTGCAACGCGGGACAAGAGTTGGCGCTGGCGACACGGCGGTTGCGGCCAGCGGGTGCGGCGGATGCGGCGGGCCGGTCAGGACCGACTTGATCCGCCCGCCATGGCCTTGTTCAGCCATCGCCCGACGGCATGTATTTCCTCGATGCAAATCGAATGCGGCATCGGGTATTCGTGCCATTCGACCTCGTGGCCGCGCGCCGTCAGAAAATCCCTGGCGCGGATGCCCAGTTCGATCGATACGATGTCGTCTTCGCTGCCGTGGGCCGCGAAGATCGGCAGCGCGTTGCCCGCCGCCTGGTCGACAATGAGCTTCTGGGTCGGAATGTAGGTCGATAGCGCAATCACGCCGGCCACCGGCTCGGCATGGGTCAGCGCCGTGGTGTAGGCAATCGCGCCGCCCTGCGAAAAGCCCGCCAGGAAGATGCGCGAGCAGGGCACGCCGCGCTGGTTCTCGCGCGCCATGAGGTCGCGAATCGCCTGCCGCGAACGGACGATGCCGGCTTCATCGACGGTGCGGCTGCTGCTGTCCAGTGCAATGATGTCGTACCAGGCCGGCATGACGTAGCCGCCGTTGCATGTCACCGGAATGGCGGGTGCGTGAGGAAAGATGAAACGCACGCCGGGGCCGTCGTCGAGGCCGAGTTCCGGCACGACGGGTTCGAAATCCGATCCATCGGCGCCCAGGCCGTGCATCCAGATCACGGAAAACAGCGGCGCTGCGGCAGTTTCGATTTCGATGGCAGGCAGCAGCGGGTCCATTCGGTTTTCCTTGTGCTTGCGGCGACATCGCTGCGCGCGCCGCGGGGCATGCTCAGTGAATCTCGCGGGTTTCGAGGAACTTCACTTCCGGATGGCGATCCTGGGTCATCGACAGGTTGACCCGGTTGGGCGCCAGATAGACATAGTCGCCGGCGCCGTCCAGCGCCACATTGACGCCCGATTTGTCGGCCAGGGCGCGGATCGCCAGGTCGTCGCCGCGCAGCCAGCGCGCCGTGGCGACCGGGTAGGGTTCGAACATGACATCGACGCCGTATTCGAATTCGAGGCGGTGGGCGACCACGTCGAACTGCAGCGTGCCGACCGCGCCGAGGATCAGGTCGTTGCTGTGGATCGGGCGGAACAGCTGCGTTGCGCCTTCCTCGGCGAGCTGCTGCAGGCCTTTCTGCAGCTGCTTCATTTTCATCGGATTGCGAATCTGGGCGCGGCGGAAGTGTTCCGGCGCGAAGCAGGGAATGCCGGTGAATTTGAGATCCTCGCCTTCGCTGAAGGCGTCGCCGAGCAGCACCGTGCCGTGGTTGGGAATGCCGAGGATGTCGCCGGGCCAGGCTTCGTCGGTGGTGTTGCGGTCCTGGGCCATGAAGGTGATGGCGTTGTTCACCGCCAGGGTCTTGCCGGTCGAGCGCTGGCGCAGCTTGATGCCGCGTTCGAACTTGCCCGAGCAGACGCGGACGAAGGCAATGCGGTCGCGATGCTTGGGGTCCATGTTGGCCTGGATCTTGA
>JAUYSD010000202.1 GCA_030696505.1 Sulfuritalea sp.
CACCGTGATCCTCCAATGCCGGATCGCCGCCATCCGGCAGCGGTGCCGGCCCCGAAGACATGACGGCAAACTTGGCGTAGGCGTTGCAGCTGGGGCACGCCGCCTGCCCGCCAAGCCGCTCCGCAACTTCCAGCATCAAACGATAACGTTTCCAGCTGTACAGGGTGACGGCCAGCCCGCCCAACAGCAAGAGCAGCCCCGGCGTGCGCGAAGCGACTTTCTCTCCAAGCAGTTCCATTCCGCTGACCAGGACGATGACGCCAAGAAACCAGCTGACCAGCCAGGCATGGCACTCAATCAGTTGGCGCTCGTACCAGCGCCGGAAACCATCCGTTCGTATGCGATCAAGCGACGCCACGACGCCTCCCCTGACTTGTTGTGGTCAGCTTAGACTTCCCAAAGCACCAGCGCAACCGAATTCCGCGGACGACCAATGCCGCGGTATTCGGCAAAGACCACCGATCTGCGCAATAATCCGCGGCTATAATTTTCGGCGCATTGTCGCTGGACAAGCGCCTGGAACTCGGCCATCCCATGGCTGTCCAATGTGCTGGAATCATCTTGAAGGAGGGTTTCAAAGACTATGGAAAACATTCGCAGCTATCCACAAACCACTACGCTGGACCGCACGCAAGGGCAGCATCGGGTTCTGCGCAATACCTATGCCTTGCTCGCACTGTCGATGGCACCGACGATTGCCGGAGCCTTGCTCGGCGTGCAGTTGAAGTTCAGCTTCCTGGCCGGCAACCCGTTTATCGCCTTCATGCTGTTCCTTGGCGTGGCCTTCGGCTTCATGTGGGGCATTGAGCGCACCAAGAACAGCGGCATGGGAGTTGCACTGCTGCTGGGTTTCACTTTCTTTATGGGACTGATGCTTTCGCGCATCCTGCAAGCCGCGCTCGGTTTTTCCAACGGCGGCACGCTGATCGCCATGGCGGCGGGCGGTACCGGCGCGATCTTCGTTTCGCTGGCGGGGGTTGCAGCCACCACCAAGCGCGATTTTTCCAATCTCGGCAAGTTCCTGTTTTCCGGCGTGATCCTGCTGCTGGTCGCCATCGTGGCGAACATCTTCTTCCAGGTTCCGGCGCTGGCGCTGGCAATTTCCGCCGTTGCGGTAGTCCTCTTCTCTGCCTACATCCTCTATGACATCAACCGGATCGTGCAGGGCGGCGAGACCAACTACATCACGGCGACCCTGGCCGTATATCTGGATATCTACAACGTCTTTGTCAGCCTGCTGAATCTGCTGATGGCGTTCACCGGTGACCGCGACTGAGGAAAGTTGGCGCTGACGCAACGGCGATCCAGGTGTAAAAACGGCGACTTCGGTCGCCGTTTTTCATTCAGCCACAGGTCATTTCCCGAACAAAGCGATCGACTCCAGATGCGAGGTATGCGGGAACATGTTGGCAATGCCGGCAGCCAGCAAGCGGTAACCTTTTTCGTGCACCAGCACCGCCGCGTCACGCGCGAGCGTGGCAGGGCTGCAGGATACGTAAACGATGCTGCGCGGACCGCCTTCTGCGGGCAGCGCCTTGACCAGCGCGATCGCACCTTCGCGCGGCGGATCGATCAGCAGTTTGTCGAAAGCGCCCAGCGCGGCAAAGCTTTCCTCGGTCGCCGCGAACAGGTTGGCAACGGCAAATTCGCAGCGCGATGCGAGGCCGTTGTGGGTGGCGTTTTGCCGGGCCCGGCTGACCAGTGCGGCGCTGCCCTCGACGCCGAGGACGCGCGCGCCCAGCCTGGCAATGGGCAGCGTGAAGTTGCCCAGACCGCAAAACATGTCCGCAATCCTCTCTCCGGGCTGCGGCTTTAACAGAGCCATGGCGCGGCGCACCAGCATGCGGTTAACGCCGTGATTGACCTGGGTGAATTCAGTCGGATGGAACTGCAACTCAAGGCCAAAGTCCGGCAGCTCGTAGCTCAGCAGGCTCGCGTCGGCCGGATGGAACAACACCACGGTATCCGGGCCTCCAGCCTGCAAATACCAGATGATCCCGTGCTCCTCGGCAAACCGCCTCAATCGATCCAGATCGTCGGACGTCAATGGCTCCAGATGGCGCAACAACAACACCGTGCGCGAACCGCCCACGGCGACTTCGATCTGCGGCATGCGGTCCGGTTGCGACATGCCCTCGACCAGGACCTTGAGCGCAGGGATCAAATCGGATACATGCGGCGGCAAGACGGGGCAGGAATCCATCAACGCCACATAGCTGCTGTGCTTTTCGCGAAAGCCGATCAGTGCGCCGCCTTTGCTTGCCACGTAGCGCACCGAGAGGCGGGCGCGCAGCCGGTAGCCCCAGCCGGTACCGGAGATCGGCGGCAAGAGTTGTTCCGGCTTGATGCGGGCGATATGCCAAAGCGCATCCTCCAGCACGCGCTGCTTGGCGGCGGTCTGGCCGGCCAGGTGCAGGTGCTGCATCGAGCAGCCGCCGCAGGTGCCGAAGTGCGGACAGGGTGGCACCACGCGCTGGCTCGACGCGCGCAGTACGCGCAGAACATGAGCCTTTTCGTAACTCGGCTTGCGCCTGTAGCTGGCGTAGTCGACCGCTTCGCCGGGTAACGCGCCTTCGATGAAAACCACCTTGCCATCAACGTGCGCGACGCCGCGTCCTTCGTGATCCAGGGATTCGATAGCTGCTAGCGGCATGATGAAGTCCGAGCCTGTTCAGCAAAAGGGGGCGATTATAATCGGCGCCTGAATCCTGGTCTTGTCGCTTTGTCCGGCAGAACG
Source organism: Sulfuritalea sp. (assembly GCA_030696505.1). GTDB lineage: Bacteria > Pseudomonadota > Gammaproteobacteria > Burkholderiales > Rhodocyclaceae > Sulfuritalea. Next base: position 2,738 of record JAUYSD010000202.1, read on the forward strand.
ATGTCCGCGTCTGCTGCCGCAACCCGCGACAGTCCGGGACATTCCGGCATAGGCGATCAGGAGATTCGAGCAGCTTCGTCATGGATCCCAACTATCAATTGCTGACCAGCGAAGCCGATTACCGCCAGGCCTGCGATGCGATTCTGAGCAGGGCGGAACGTGAAATCCTGATTTTCGACCGCGACCTCGTCGCGCTCAAGTTCGAGGACACGGCACGCCTTGCGGCGCTGACCAATTTTCTGCGAGCCGGCGGCACAAGCGGCATCCGCATGGTGCTGCACGATCCTGGTCCGCTGGAGCGCAATTCGCCCCGCCTGACGCGACTCATTTTCCGTTTTTCGCATGCGATCGAGGTGCGTCAGAGCCCGGACAATCTACGCCATCTGGCCGACACTCACATACTTGCGGACGAAAGCAACGGCGTCCGCCGGTTTCACATCGATCAACCGCGTAGCGCGGTGATCCTCGACGACCCCACCTACATCAATCCCTGGCGGCAACGCTTCGAGGAACTTTGGGAACTCTCCCATCCCTGCCTGCAGCTCAATACGACCGGCCTTTGAGGGCACAAATTATTATCTCGTCGATCCCGCACCGCACAATGCACCGTTTGTTAATGTGATATGATTATCCGTTGACTGAAACGGCAACGTTGCAGTCAACCAATTGGCCAAGTACCTCCATAACGTTAAGGATCTCACTAAAATGAAGCAATCTCTCCTCGTAGCTGCCCTCCTCGCCCTGGCTGTGTCCGCTTGTGGCAAAACCGAAGCCCCCGCCGCTCCGGCCGCCGCTCCGGCTCCCGCTGCTGCTCCGGCTCCTGCTGCTGCTCCGGCTCCCGCTGCTGCCCCGGCTGCCGCTCCGGCCGCTGACGCTGCGAAGCCCGCTGACGCTGCTGCTCCGGCTGCTGCCGCACCTGCTGCTGCTCCGGCTGCCGCTCCGGCTGCCGCTCCGGCTGCTGACCCGGCGAAGAAGTAAATCTTCACCTGCCTTCGGGCATGAAAAAGCCAGCCTTCGGGCTGGCTTTTTTTTGCCAAAAATCACCGCCGTGTTCAGTTCACAGATCGCGCCAGGCAAATCCTTGGTCCTGGGTCGCGACCCCGATCCAATCCTGCTTGCATTCCAGTGCCGCGGACAATGCCGCCTGCGCAAGTGCAGGGCGATTGTTCTCCTCGGAGAGATGGGCTGCCACCACATGACGCAGCCGGGAGCGCCCAATCCGCGACAACAACGAGGCGGCCGCCGCATTGTCGAGATGACCCCACGGGCCGCCGACCCGGCGCTTCAATGCCCGCGGATAGCGTCCCTGCTCCAGCATCCCGGCATCGTGGTTGCATTCCAGCACAAGCGCGTCGCAGGCCTCCAGCATGGCGACCATGTGCGGCGTCACATGTCCAGCATCGGTCAACACGCCAAGTCGCCGGGCGCCATCGGCAAGAACAAATTGAACGGGCTCGCGGGCATCGTGCGGAACGGGAAAAGGCTGCACGCAAATATCGCCGACTGACAGCGACTCGTGGCTGTCGATGATCGTGATACGCGTATCGGCGCCGGCATCGGCACACGCGGCCAGCGTGCCATGCGTCAGCAGCACGGCCCAATCAAAACGTCGGGCACAGGCAAAAACCCCTCCGATGTGATCGGAATGCTCATGGGTAACCAGCACCGCATCGACGGCTTCGGCCGTGAGGCCAAGGCGTTCCAGCCGCCGCGACATTTCGCGCGGACCGAATCCGGCGTCGACCAGCAAACGAGTGTTGCCGGCCTCGACCAGCAGGGCGTTGCCCCGGCTACCGCTGCCGAGCGACGCAAAACGCACAGCGCCTACTTCAACTGTTCGTGCAGCAGGCCCAGAATGCGTCGGGAAGTATCCGACCGATCAACACCCCCTTCACGCGTCAGTACTTGCACGCTCGTCGATTCGCCGGCGGTCTTGAGGTAAATGCGGTATTGGGCCTGGTTCGGCTTGTCACCGGCACCGCCCTTCCAGAACATCAGCTTGGACAGGAAGCCCTTATCGTCATCCTTTTTCTTGCTGTCCGCGTCGGGGTCCACATAGCGCACGAAGTACAGACCCTGCGAGCGGTCGCGATCCTCGACCGTGAATCCGACGCGATCCAGGGCGAGGCCGACGCGCCGCCACGCCCGATCGAACGCTTCTTCCAGCAGCAATGCGCCTGCTCCATCGGTCGCGCGCGAAAGCTTGGCGCGATCCTGTCGCTGCTCTGCGGCCACCATTGTCTTGGCACGGGTTTCGTCAACACCCAGGCGGACCATCAGGCGCCGCAGCATCTCGGCTTCCAGTTCCGGATCAGCTGGACGCGGCTGCCAACGCGTCTCGCTCTTGCCCTCATTGGTATAGATCTCGTACATGCCGCGATGGCTGATGTAGATCTCGACCGTGCCGGGTTCCGCGCCCTTCTCCAGACGGGTACGGAACTTGTCCCGTTCCGCCGTCGAATAGAGGCTGTCGAAGACTTTTCCGATGGTGCCCCGAATGATATCCTGCGGAATCTTGGCACGGTTCTCGGCCCAGTCGGTTTCGATGATCCCGGCTTCGGGCAATTCCACATTCACCAGGAAACCCAGCTCCTGCCAGAACTCCTTGACGCCGGGCCAGAGCTTCTCCGGAGAGCCGCCGACCACCAGCCAGCGCTGGGTACCCGCGCGCTCGATGCGCATCTTGTCCACCTGCGGCAGCAGGTCCTGGGCCGTCGTGGTGCGCGCCTGCCCGGCGCGTTCGCTCGAATACGCCGAGTAAGTGGCGGAACCCTTGCTGGAAGAAACGTCCGGCACCGCGTATCGTTCATCGCGGCTTTGCTGCGTCAGGTCGGGTGGAATTTCCAGCGGCGGCAGCTTGCCGGCTGACTTGTACTCGATCTTCTTGGATTCCGGAAGGATGTTGCCGCTGCAGCCGGCAAGCACGCCGACCAGCAACAGCGACACGGACAGCAGCGAGATTGGACGGTTCATTGAATATCAGTTTCCTGGTCAGAGGACGATTCCGGCTTCGCGCATGGCTACGCGCAGGCGTTCATGAAAGTCCGGTGATAAAGGCGTCATCGGCAAACGGATGCCGCCACCGATCAGTCCCAACTGCTGTACCGCCCACTTCACCGGAATCGGGTTGGCTTCATGAAACAAATTGCGATGCAGGCCCAGCAGGCGGAAATTCGTTTCGCGCGCCGTCGCCAGATCGCCAGCGATTGCCGCCGCGCACATCTGGTGCATCAAACGCGGCGCGACATTCGCCGTGACCGAGATGGAGCCCTTGCCACCCAGCAACATCAGGGCGATGGCCGTGGCGTCGTCGCCGCTATAAACGCTGAATCCAGCCGGCGCACGCTTCAACAAATCGCTGCCGCGTTCGATATTGGCGGTGGCGTCCTTGATGCCGACGATTCCGGGCACCTGCGCCAGGCGCAGGGTCGTGTCGTTCGCCAGATCCGCCACCGTCCGCCCCGGCACGTTGTAGAGAATCATGGGCAGATCGACCGCCTCGGCAATCGCCTTGAAATGCCGGAAAAGCCCTTCCTGCGTCGGCTTGTTGTAGTACGGCACGACCGAAAGATGAGCGTCGGCGCCGGCCGACTTGGCGAAATGCGCCAGTTCGATCGCCTCCGCAGTGGAATTGGCGCCGGTACCGGCGATCACCGGGATGCGCCCGGCGACGTGCCGCACGGTTGTCTCGATCAGCGCGCAATGCTCGTCGTAATTGACCGTCGGCGATTCACCCGTGGTGCCGACGATGACGACAGCGTCGGAACCCTCGCTGATATGCCAGTCGAGCAGGCGCTGCAGGCCTGGCAGGTCGAGCGAGCCGTCGTCCTGCATCGGCGTGAGTATGGCGGGAACGGAACCCTGTATGGTCTTCATGAACGTATCCGAAACTGCATGCCGCAAGCGGCAGCCAGGTAAGTGCAAAAAAGAATGAATTCTAACTGATGGCCATCCTGCGGCGCACCCTGCAAAACCAGCTTACAAATCGGCCAGCACCTTGATGTGGGTGGTAACGCTGCGTGCCAGCGCGGAAAGCACGTAGCCGCCCTCCAGCACGGACACGATGCGCCCCTTGGAGAACTCGCCGGCGACCTGCTTGATCTGTTGGGTGACCCAGGCATAGTCGGATTCGACCAGGCCCAGCGAAGCCATGTCATCCTCGTAATGGGCATCGAAGCCCGCCGAGATGAAGATCATTTCCGGCCGGAATTTCCGCAGCCGAGGCAGCCATATATCGTAGACCACCTGACGAAAGTCTTCGCCGCGGGTTCCCGCCGGCAGCGGAACGTTGCACATGTTGGATGCCGGATTCTCGGTTCCGCAATACGGGTAGAACGGATGCTGAAAAATCCCCGTCATCAGCACCCGCGGGTCGCCGGCAAAGATGTCCTCGGTACCGTTGCCGTGATGCACGTCGAAATCGACGATCGCCACACGCGAAAGCCCCCACGCCTCAAGTGCATGGCGTGCGGCGACGGCGACGTTGTTGAAGAAACAGAAACCCATCGCCTTCGCCCGCTCGGCGTGATGGCCGGGCGGACGCACGGCACAGAAAGCGTTCTGCACTTGTCCGCGCATCACCAGATCGGTGGCGTAGCAGCCCGCCCCGGCCGAACGCAGGGCCGCCTGCAGGGTACCCGGCGACATCGCGGTATCGGGATCCAGATGGACGATGCCGTGTGCCGGACTGCTGTCATGCACATGATCTATGTAGGAGCGCGAATGCACGCGCAACAACTGATCCATCTCCGCCAGCGGTGCATCATGGAACTGTAGGTAGACATCAAGGCCGGACGCGATCAGGCGATCGCTGATGGCACCAAGGCGATCCGGGCATTCCGGATGGTGGGCGCCCATGTCGTGCTGCCGGCAGTCGCGATGGGAAATAAAGGCGGTAATTGTCATGACGGGCGTCTTGGCTGATGACTTACAATGAAGCGCAAAAACATATTATCCATCAAAGTCTGCGCCCCGACCCCATGCGACTCCCCGAACTCGAAGCCGTCCTGGCAGATATCAACCGCATCATCCTCGGCAAGGAACGGCCGATCCGACTCTCCGTAGCCTGCTTGCTGGCGCGCGGCCACCTGCTGATCGAGGATTTGCCGGGGGTAGGCAAGACCACCCTGGCCCATGTGCTGGCACGCGTGCTGGGCCTGGATTTTCAACGCATCCAGTTCACCAGCGACATGCTGCCGGCGGACATTCTCGGCGTTTCGATCTTCGACCGGGGCAGCGGCGCATTCCATTTTCATCCGGGACCGATCTTCACCCAGGTCGTCCTGGCCGACGAGATCAACCGCGCCACACCCAAGGCGCAGAGTGCCTTGCTGGAAGCCATGGAAGAGCGACAGGTGACGGCGGAGGGAGAGACCCGTGCCCTGCCCCAGCCGTTCTTCGTCATCGCCACGCAGAACCCGACACACCAGATCGGCACCTTTCCGCTGCCCGAATCCCAGCTCGACCGCTTCCTGCTCAAGATCGAACTCGGCTATCCCGATGCCGCCGCAGAACGCGAGTTGCTGGCCGGTGCCGATCGCCATGAAATGGTCGCCAATCTGCGCCCGCGCATAGCGCCGCAGCAACTGATCGATCTGCAGAACAAAGTGCGTGCGGTGCATGCCTCCGCCGCCCTGATCGATTACGTGCAGGCGCTGGCCGCGCACACCCGTACCACGCCGCGCTGGCAGGCCGGTTTGTCGCCGCGTGCCTGTCTCGCGCTGCTGGCGGTGGCGCGCGCCTGGGCCTTGCTCGAAGGCCGCGACCATGTACTGCCGGAAGACGTGCAGGCGGTGCTGCCCGGAGTCATCGCCCATCGGCTGAGGCCCGCCGACGACGTCGCCCACACCGATTCCCATGCGGTTGCCGCCGCTCTCATCGAAGCCGTGCCGCTGCCCTAACGCTCACGGCTTCGATGAACCACCCCACATAATGAAATACCGTGACGTCGTAATGCCTCAAGCTGGCAAGTGGGCCCGCCCCTCCCGTCCTCCCCTCGCGGGGAGGCTATCAGTTGGCTCGCTACGCTCGAACATGACACTGCGCGCTTGGCGACGTGTTTCACGCTAAGCGCCTGCAGGAACGACCGCTCGATGCTCGCCGCCTTGCGCCACCGGATGCACGAAACATTCGTCCGCTGGGCCTTGCGTGTGCGCCCGCCCGAGCCGGCGCCGATCATCCTCACCCAGCGTCGCGTCTATGTCCTGCCGACGCGGGCCGGACTGGCTTACGCCACTGCGCTGGGGGTCATCCTGCTCGGCGCGATGAACTACAACCTGAGCCTCGGTCACGCGCTGGTGTTTCTCCTGGCCGGACTGGGCGTCGTCACCATACTTCACACCTTCCGCAATCTCGCCCTGCTCGAAATCCGGCCGGGCCGTTGCGAGCCGGTATTCGTCGGCGATGTGGCCCGGTTTGCGCTGGTACTGAAAAGCCAGCGCCCCGATGCCCGCACCAGCCTGCGTTTGTTCGTCAACGCCGATGCGCCGCTCGAAGTCGATGTCGGGCCGCAGGCGAGCACCCTTGCCACGCTGGGAGTCGCCGCCACAAAACGCGGCTGGCTGCCCATGCCGCGCGCCACCATCGAAACCACCTGGCCGCTGGGGCTGGTGCGCGCCTGGAGCTATGCCGTTCCCGATTTCAACTGTCTGGTCTATCCGGCCCCGGCCGCCACCGCGCCCCCCCTGCCCTGGGGGGGCGAGGCAGCGCGAGGCGCGACCAGGGACGGCCGCGGCGCGGATGATTTTTCCGGCCTGCGCAAGCACCAGGTGGCCGATGCGCCGCGTCATGTCGCGTGGAAGGCCGTCGCCCGTCAGCAGGATGGACCGCTGCTGACCAAGCTGTTCTCGGGGGCGAGCGCAGAACAGATCTGGCTCGACTGGAATACCTTGCCCGACGCGATCGCCAGCGAACAGCGGCTGGCCATCCTCGCCCGCTGGATGCTCGATGCCGATGCCGCCGGTCTGGCCTGGGGCTTGCGGCTGCCTGCGTTGCAGCTGGCTCCGGACAACGGCCCGGAACAACTCGCCGCCGGCCTGCGCGCCCTGGCGCTGTACCAGGATGGCAAGGGCTAACCGTCCCGTCAGCGGCCGCCAGGCCTGGTGGCTGCTGGCGACGGCGCTTGCCGCCAGTGCGCCGCTGGCGCAGCAGGTTCCGCTGTGGCTTTCGCTTGCCGCGACAAGCGCGTTCGCCTGGCGCGCCGCGCTGACCTGGCGCCAGTGGCACTTGCCGCCGCGCTGGCTGCTGGTGCTGCTGGTCATGGCGGGTACAGTCGGCGTCTTCCTTCAATACCGCACGATCATGGGCCGCACACCGGGTATCGCGCTGCTGGTGGTGTTTCTGGCGCTGAAACTGCTCGAACTGCGTGCGGCGCGCGATGCCGTGGCTACCGCGCTGCTGTGTTACTTCCTGGTCCTCGGCCAGTTCCTGTTCACCCAGACGATAGCCACCGCCTTGCTGGCCGGGCTCACGGTGCTGATCACCACTGCCGCCCTGCTCGCCGCCAGCGACGACCGCCCGCAGCCGTGGCAACAGCTGCGGCGTGCCGCGTTGATGCTGGCGCAGGCAATGCCTTTCATGCTGCTGCTGTTCGTCTTGTTTCCGCGCGTGCAGGGTCCGCTCTGGGGCCTGCCGCAGGACCGCTTTTCGGCCGTGTCGGGTTTGTCCGACACCATGGCGCCCGGCACCATCGCCCAGCTCTCGCAGTCGGATGCGATCGCCTTCCGGGTGCGCTTCCAGGGCGCGGTACCGGCGCAATCGCAGCTTTACTGGCGCGGCCCGGTGATGCCTGCGTTCGATGGACGCAGTTGGCGGGTTGCGCAAACCCGCGGAGCGTATCCGGCAGTTCCGTACGCCGGATCGGGAACCCCGGTGGACTACGAAGTGACCCTGGAGCCGCACGGAAAATTCTGGCTGTTTGCGCTGGAAATGCCGGCCACCTTGCCGGCGGACAGCGCCTTGACCATCGACTACCAGCCGATCGCCCGCCAGGCGGTGCGCAATCGCCTGCGCTATACGCAAAGCGCCTGGCCCGCGGCGATCGCCGGCGAGAAGGAATCTCCCGCCGTATTGCGTGCGGCGCTGGCCCTGCCGGAGGCCGGCAATCCCCGCACCCGCGCCGTCGGTGCCACCTGGCGCGCCCAGCACGGCGACGATGGTGCGGCCATCCTGGCAGCGGCGGAGAGCCTGTTCAACCAGCAGCTCCTGATCTACACCCTGAATCCACCACTGCTGGGCGCCGACATGGTCGATGAGTTTTTGTTCGATACCAAGCGCGGCTTTTGCGAGCACTTCGCCGCCGCCTTTGTTTTCAGCCTGCGCAGCGCGGGCGTCCCGGCCAGGGTGGTGGCGGGCTATCAGGGCGGCGAAGTCAATCCGGTGGACGGCTATCTGGAGGTGCGCCAATACGATGCCCACGCCTGGGCGGAAGCCTGGGTTGCCGGGCGCGGCTGGGTGCGTATCGACCCGACGGCGATTTCCGCGCCGAGCCGCATCAACAGCAACCTGGCGGCGGCCATTCCTGCCGGCGAAGGCCTGCCCTTCCTGGCCCGCGCCGCCTGGCTCAAGGACTTGCGCTACCGACTGGATGCGGTGACCAATGGCTGGAATCAATGGGTGCTCGGCTACAACCCGCAGCGCCAGCGCGACCTGCTGGCCAGCCTCGGCATGAGCGCGCCGGACTGGCGCAGCATGACCGCGATGCTGTCGGTTCTCTGCGGCGCGGTGATGCTCGGGCTGACCGCCTGGATACTGCGCAATCGCCTGCGCGTCGATCCGGCGCTGGCGGCATGGCGGCGCTTCACCCGCCGCCTGGCCAAGCGCGGCATTGCCTGGCAATCCTGGGAAGGACCGCTGGCTTTTGCCGAACGCGCGGCCGCCCAGGCGCCGCTCCATGCCGCGGGAATTCGCGAAATCGCCATGCTGTATGCAGGCCTGCGCTACGGTCCCGCGCCGCAGGGCAGCGACCTGGAGCGGCTCAGGCGCCGCATCGCCGCATTCAAGCCATGAGGCGTCTGCTTCTCCTCATCGTGCTGGCCGTCTTCAGCGCGCAAGCGCGCGCCGGGACTTACGCGCAACGCGCCGACGTGCAAGCCTTCGTCGAGCACATGCAGCGGCAGCACGATTTCGATGCGGAATCGCTCAATGGGCTGTTTCGCCGGACCCAGCCGATCGCCGCCGTGATCAAGGCCATCATGCCGCCCAAGGATCCCGGCGTGCGCTCCTGGCAGGCCTACCGCGGGCGCTTTGTCGAGCCGAAACGCATCGCCGCGGGGCGGCACTTCATGCAGCTCCATGCCGCGCAACTGGCCACCGCCGAAACGCGCTTCGGCGTGCCGGCCGAGATCATCGCCGCCATCATCGGCATCGAAACTTTCTACGGCAAACACCCGGGCCGCTTCGAAACCTTTGCCGCACTGACCACCCTGGCCTTCGACTACCCGCCACGGGCCGAGCTGTTTCGCCGCGAGCTCGAAGAACTGCTGCTGTTGGCGCGCGAGGAAAACCGCAGCCCGCTGTCCTACACCGGTTCCTACGCCGGCGCCCTGGGTCTGCCGCAGTTCCTGCCGTCCTCCCGCCGCCGCTTCGCCATCGATTTCGACGATGACGGCCGCATCGATCTGGATGCCAGCCCGGCCGACGCCATCGGCAGCGTCGCCAATTTTCTGGCCGGCCACGGCTGGGAACGCGATGCGCCGATCGCCGTCGTCGTCGGTATCACCGGCGACGGCGTGCAGGCGCTGATCGACGAGGGTATTGCGCCGCAACGCGCGCCGCGGCAGATGGCCGCGGCCAATGTGCAACTGACAAGAGTTGGCGCTGACGACACGGCGACGGATGCCGCCAGCGAGGCGTTTGCCGACCGGCCGGCGGCCCTGATTGATCTGATCACGCCCAACGCGGCCACCGAGTACCGCCTCGGCTTTCGCAACTTCTACGTGATCACGCGCTACAACCGCAGCAGCTTCTACGCGGCAGCCGTGATGGACCTGGCGACCGCACTGCTGACGTCAAAGTAGCGCATCGGGCGTCAGCCCGTCGCGGGCGATGCGTTTCCTCAGCTTGGACAGGGCTTCCATCTGGATCTGCCGCACCCGTTCGCGCGTCAGGCCCAGGTCGCCGGCGATGACTTCGAGCGTCGTCGCGTCGTTGCCGCCCAGGCCGTAGCGCCGCTCGACAACCAGGCGCTGACGCTCGGTGAGTTGTGCCACCCAGTCCGCCACCAGCAACTCGGCCTCGTGCTGGGCCAGATGGTCCGCCGGATCTTCGCTGGCCTCGTCGGCCATCGAATCGGCCATCGACAAGTCGGGATCGATGTCGAGCGGCGAATCGAGCGAGGCGGAGCGCTCGTTGAGCAGCAGCAACTGGCGGATTTCCGCGACGGGACGATCCAGCAGACGGGCGACGCCTTCCAGCATGGTACCGGGCGTCTCCTCGTCCGCGCCGCGCTCGCGATCGAGCCGGCGCATGGCGCGCAGGACGATATTGAGTTCCTTGATCACGTAGATCGGCAGGCGTACAGTGCGCGACTGGTTCATGATCGCGCGTTCGACGTTTTGCCGTATCCACCAGGTGGCGTAGGTCGAAAAACGAAAGCCGCGTTCCGGATCGAACTTTTCCAGCGCATGGATCAGGCCCAGGTTGCCCTCCTCGATCAAATCATCGAGCGGCAAGCCGCGGTGCAGATAGTGGCGCGCGATGCTGACCACCAGCCGCAGATTGGCCTCGATCATGTGCTGCCGCGCCAGGAAGTCGCCGGCGCGCACGGCACGTGCCAGCCTGATTTCCTCGGCCGCGGTCAACAGCGGCGTCGCGCCGATCTCGTGCAGGTAGAACTGGGTGATGTCTTCGATGAAGCCGGATTCGTGCGATTCCGCAATCGCCTCGGCGGCCGAGGTGGCGTCGGCGTCGTGTTCCGGAAGCAGGGCGTCGTCGTTCATCGTCCCTCAGCGCGCCGGGAGAAACTTCTGCGGATCGGCCGGTTTGCCTTGGCGGCGAATCTCGAAATGCAGGCGCGGGCTTTCGGTATCGGTGCTGCCCATTTCGGCAATCTTCTGGCCGCGGGCGACGGTGTCCTTTTCCTTGACCAGCAGTTTGCTGTTGTGGGCATACACCGAGAGATAAGTCGCGTTGTGGCGCAACACCACGAGGTTGCCATAGCCGCGCAAACCCGCACCGGCATAGGAGACCACGCCGCCGGCCGCCGCCAGCACCGGATCACCCGCCTTGCCGGCGATATCGACCCCCTTGCTGCTGCCTTCGGCAAACGGAGCAATCAGCTTGCCGTTGGCCGGCCACATCCAATCCACCTCGTCGCCGGTGATGGCAGGCTTGTCTGCAGGTTTGGGTTCCGCCGGACGCAACTCGGGCTTGACCTCCGCCGGCACCCCGGCTTTTTCTGCCTGCTGCGCCTTGGCCAGCGCCGCATCCGACCAGGCCAGCTTGCCGCCCTTGGGCTCGCGCTTCAGGCTTGCGCTGTTGCTGCCGCCAGTCGCTGCGCCCGGTGCCGGCTTGACCTCGATCGGCGTGCTGGAAGTCACCGGCTTCGCCACCGCGACCGGCGCGGCATTGTCCGGCGGCGTGACGCGCAGCTGCTGGCCGATCTTGAGCAGATTGGGATTGTCGAGATTGTTCCAGGCCGCCACATCCTTGTGATCCTGGCCTTGATCGAGCGCGATGCTGTAAAGCGTTTCGCCCTTCTTGACCGTGTGATATCGGACGCCGGGATCGCTTGCCGCCGCCGGCTCGGCCGGTTGCGCCGCTGCCGGCTGCGTTGCCGCGCCGCGCTCTTCCACCGGCGCCGGCGCGTGGCTGGCGCAACCGCCGAGGATAGGCAGCAGCACAGCCAGAATCAGACGTGTAACGCTCATTCGACTCCCGGCAACAACGGTACGAAGCGCACCGCGTCAAATCTGGTTTCGACAAAGCCGCTTGCGCTGCGTTCGACGAGGCTGATCACCTGTTCGGCGCTGCCCAGCGGCATGATCAGCCGCCCCCCCGGAGCCAGCTGCGCCAGCAGAGTCTGCGGCACCGCGGCCGCGGCGGCGGCCAAAATGATGGTATCAAAGGGCGCCGCCTCCGGCAGCCCCAGGTTGCCGTCGGCGTGTTTCAGGCGAATATGCGACAGCTTGATCTGCTTCAGATTGTCGCGTGCCCGCGCCAAGAGCGGCGCAATGCGCTCCACCGCGAATACCTGCTTCGACAGCACGCCGAGAATCGCCGCCTGATAGCCGCAGCCGGCGCCGATCTCCAGCGTCTTGCCCAGTTGGCGGCCGGCGATCAGCAGCTCGATCATGCGCGCCACCACGTAAGGCTGCGATATGGTCTGGCCGAATCCCAAGGGCAGCGCCGTGTCGTCGTAGGCACGGTTCGCCAGCGCCTGCTCGATGAATATATGGCGCGGCACCAGTCCCATTGCATGCAACACGCGCGCATCGCCGATGCCCTGCGCGCGCAGGCGCTCGACCATGCGCGTCCGGGTGCGCTGCGAGGTCATGCCGATGCCGGTCAGTGCGGCGGTATTCATGCTTCCGCCGGGCCGCCCCAAGGAAGCATGCGCCCCCCTCGGGGGGGCAGCGAGCCGAGTTTGCGAGCGTGGGGGGCCATCATCGGTCCGGCGTGAGCCAGTTGCGCACGCTGGCCATTTGCGCGGCATGGGTGAGATCGATTTGCAGCGGCGTGACCGACACCCAGCCGTGTTCCACGGCGTAGAAATCCGTGCCTTCGCCGGCGTCCGCCGCCGGACCGGCAGCGCCGATCCAGTACAGTGTCTCGCCGCGCGGACTGACCGATTTCACGGCGGGCTCGGCCTTGTGGCGGCGTCCCAGGCGCGTGACCTGGATGCCGCGCAATTCCTCGTAGGGCAGGTCCGGCACGTTGACATTGAGCAGCACGGGTTCGGCAAACGGCGTCGCGCTGAAGCGCTGCACCAGTTCGCGCGCGACGCGGCCGGCGGTATCGAAATGCTTGCCCGCGAAACTGCCCAGCGAGATCGCGATCGACGGCACGCCGAGCAGATAGCCTTCGGTCGCCGCGGCCACGGTGCCGGAGTAGATCGTGTCGTCGCCCATGTTGGCGCCGAGATTGATGCCCGACACCACCATGTCCGGCTGGTGATCGAGCAAGCCGGTGACCGCCAGATGCACGCAATCCGACGGTGTGCCGCTAACGTACATGTAGCCATTGGTCGCACGGCGCAGGTGCATCGGACGATCCAGCGTCAATGAATTGCTGGCACCGCTGCGGTTGAGTTCCGGCGCCACCACCGTGATGTCGCCGAGATCGGCGAGGCTGGTCGCAAGCTGGGCGAGCCCCGGCGCGAAATAGCCGTCGTCGTTGCTGAGCAGAATGCGCATGGAGGTCAGAGCCGGGATGATGAAAATCCAGCGCATATTTTAACTTATCGCGGCATGCGCCCTAAGACCGGAACAGAAAGGGACTATGGCGCCAAGCCGCCCGGCCGCAAAAGCCGATCGCGTGCGCTTCGGGCCGGCGGCGCGGGTTAGGATTGCCTTCATGAGAACCGTGCTGCACGAAACCGCCACCGCCATCCCGGATGAGGACTGGGCCCTGCTCGACCATGGCGACGATCCGTTCGTCAGCCGCGCCTTCCTCGGCACGGCCGAGAAAGTTGGCGCTGGCGGCCCGGCGATGGGCTGGCAGGCCCGGCATCTGGCGCTGTACGACGGCAAGCGGCTGGCGGGTCTGTTGCCGCTGTACCTGCGCAGCCATTCCTTCGGCGATTTCTCGCGCGACTGGAACTGGGCATCGGCCTGGCAACGCGCCGGACTCGACTACTATCCGAAGCTGGTCAGCGGCATGCCCTACACGCCCTCGCCCGGCCCGCGCCTGCTGGTGCGGCGGGACATGGCAAGGGAAAGCGTGGCGCCGGCGCTGATCGAGGCGGCGCTGGACCTCACGCGCCAACTCGGCGCGTCCTCCTGGCAATGCCTGTTCGTCGAAGAGGAGGATCGCGCCCGGCTGGCCGCGGCCGGCCTCCTGATGCGGCGCGGCGTGCAGTTCCACTGGTTCAACCGGGGCTACCGCGACTTCAACGACTTCCTCGCCGGCTTCACCGCCGACAAGCGCAAGAAACTCAAGCGCGAACGCCGCGCCGTCGCCGAATCCGGCCTCAGGCTCGAGGCCAGGCATGGCGACGAAATCGATGCCGAACTCTGGCAGGCGATCCACCGCCAGTATCGCGACACCTTTGCCCGCTACGGCAACCACCCGGCCTTCCCGCTGGAATTCTTCATCGAGGCCGGCGCCCTGCTCGCCAGGCGCCTGGTCGTCTTCGTGGCATTTCATGGGCAGACCGCGGTCGCCTCGGCCATCTGCTACCGCGATGCCGACACGCTGTATGGCCGCCATTGGGGCAGCGAAATCGAATTGCCCGGCCTGCATTTCGAGCTGTGCTATTACCAGGGCATCGACTACTGCATCCGCCACGGCCTGCAAAGCTTCGAGCCCGGCGCGCAGGGCGAGCACAAACTCGCCCGCGGCTTCGAACCGGTCACCACCTGGTCAGCGTTCTGGATCGCCCATCCCGGCATGCGCCGCGCAGTGGCCGACTTCATCGTCCGCGAAGACTCGGCGATGCAGGACTACGAAGCGGAAACCGCGAACCACCTGCCCTTCAAGCAGGCAGGCTGAACACGGCCCTCGAAAGCCTCAATGATTACCCGAGGCGATGGCGAACATCCGTTCGTTGCGCCGTTTGCGCGCCTCATCCACGGTCAGTCCGACCAGGCTCTCGGGCGGCAAGGGCACGTCCCAGTGCTGCTGGAACAAATCCATGTCCTCGCCGGTATCGAGGTGGGCACGGTAGACCTTCTCCTGCCAGGTCGGGGCGTTGGGCAGGGCAACCAGTTCGACGGATTCGATGCGCATGGACGTTTCCTCTTGAGGCTTGGGTTTTCCATCATCCTGCGCCCCCGGCCGGTACCCCGTAATCCGGAAATTGAACGGGAATCGCCCCTTGTTTCCGCTTCCCATGCAGGCCGCATCGCGATCAAGACGAAAGTTGCCGCTGGCAGCACGGCGCGGCCGGAGCCCGCTAGTCCTTGCGCCGCGCGGAAACAGGCTTTTCGCGCAGCGGATCGAGCAGGCTCGTCAGTCCGTTGTGGTCAAGCTCATGCATCAGCGCCAGCAGGCGACCGATCTCGCCCGGCGGAAAGCCTTCGCGGGCAAACCAGTTCAGGTAGTTTCCGGGCAGATCGGCGATCAGTCGCCCCTTGTGCTTGCCGAAGGGCATGGTTCGGGTGACCAGCAGCTCCAGGAATTCGGCGCCCGCCATCAGGTTTCAGCCGGCGCCGGGAACCAGTATCGGGAACAGGCCGCGCAAGCCCGTAGCCATCATTTCCACCGCCATCGCCGCGAGGATGAAGCCGCCGACGCGCTCGACGACATCCAGCGTCGCCTGGCGAATTCTCCTGTGCGCCCGGGCCGCGACGCGAAAAGTCACCCAGCAGGAGATGCCGACGATGAATATCGGCAGGACCACATGGATCAAATCGGCATAGTCATGCCAGACGCTGTTGCCCATGACATAACTGAAAGCCGCCGGACCGGCCAGCAGGGGCACCGCCAGCGGCACGATCGAGGCGCTGTGGACCTCCTGGCTGTCGGCCACCGGCGGCGAACCCTTGAAGCTGGTTTCCTTGCCCAGCACCATGGCGATCGCCAGCAGCAGCACGATGACGCCGCCGCCCACCTGCATTGCGCCCAGCGTGACGCCGAGCAGGCCCAGCAGCGGCATGCCGAGAAAGGTGGCGACCAGCAAAGCGACGGTGACGCTGATCGCGATGGTGCGCGCAAAGCGGGCTTTCCCCGCGGAATCCAGACCGGCCGCCGCGGCGAGAAAGATCGGGATCATCGACACCGGCCCCACCAGGGCGAACAGCGCGACGGCTTTTTTCAGAGTGAGGGCGATGACGACTAGCATGGCTGGCAAGCTTACCTCAAGGGCTCAGACAGCCATGGCGATCGCCGCCGCAAATGAAAAGGGTTCCCGGCGATTAACCGGAAACCCTTGGTATTACTGGTCGGGGCGGCGGGATTCGAACTCGCGACCCCTTGCACCCCATGCAAGTGCGCTACCAGGCTGCGCCACGCCCCGACTGCACGAATTATAACAAAGGAAATGCGCGGCGGCGTCAGGCGGCGCGCAGGAATTCGATGATGGCTGCGAGTTCGGCGCGCACCGACGCCTGCGACGCGTTGCCCTGCGCCTCGGCGGCGTCCTGCAACTTGCCCGGAGCATCTTCGAGGCGGTTGCGTGCGCCGCTGATGGTGAAGCCTTCCTGATACAGCAGTTCGCGGATGCGCCGCACCAGCAGGACTTCGTGGTGCTGGTAGTAGCGGCGGTTGCCGCGCCGCTTGACGGGACGCAGTTGGGTGAACTCCTGCTCCCAATAGCGCAGGACGTGCGGCTTGACGCCGCAAAGTTCGCTCACTTCACCGATGGTGAAGTAGCGCTTGGCCGGTATCGGCGGCAGTTCGTCCCGGCTATTGCTGGGCGTTGCCACGCGGGAATGCCTCGACCGCCGCCTTGAGTTTCTGGCTGGCGTGGAAGGTGACGACGCGACGCGCCGTGATCGGGATTTCCTCGCCCGTCTTGGGATTGCGCCCCGGCCGTTGCGGCTTTTCGCGCAACTGGAAATTGCCAAAGCCGGAAAGCTTGACGCTGTCGCCCTTCTCGAGCGCCAGACGCACCTCGTCGAAAAAGGCTTCGACCATGTCCTTGGCTTCGCGCTTGTTGAGGCCAACTTTCTCGAACAACAGGTCGGCGAGTTCCGCCTTGGTCAATGTCATATAAGCTCCGACTGCGTTTATCCGCGCAAGGACGCATGGAAGTCCCGGCTGGCGACTGCCAGCAGATCGGCGATTACCGCCTCCACTTCCGCATCCTCGAGAGTACGTTGAGTATCTTGCATAACTATACGAAAGGCAAGGCTCTTTTCGTTTTCGGCCAGGCCCTTACCCTGATATACGTCGAACAGGGCAACATCGCGCACGATGGCCGGCGCCGCGGCGCGCAGGGCGGCCAGCAGGGGCGCCAGGGCCTGGCTATGCGGCACCACCAGGGCCAGATCCCGGATCACCGCGGGGAAACGGGAAACTTCCTCATAGCAGGAGAAGGGTGTCGCCAGCAGGGCGGCCAATTCGAGTTCGAACACCACCGGGGCGGTGCCCAGTTCGTACTTCTGCACCCAGCGCGGATGCAGTTCGCCAAGTATGCCCACCGGCTGGCCATCGAGAATGATCGTGGCACAGCGGCCCGGATGCAGCGCCGGATGCGCGGCCTTGACGCATTCGAGGCGACGCGGTGCGAAGAGCGCTTCAACGTCGGCCTTGACGTCGTAGAAATCGACCCGGCTGGCGGGCGCACCCCATTGCTCGGGCAGCGCCGAACCAGCGGCAAGCCCGGCCAGACGCAACGGCTGATCGAATCCTGCGACCGGACCGGCGCCGGCGTCGCGCATAAAGCAGCGCCCCAGTTCGAAAATACGCACCCGCTCCGTCTGCCGCTTGCGGTTGGCGACCAGGGCTCCGACCAGGCCGCCGATCAGCGTCGAGCGCATCACACCCATCTGGCTGGCGATCGGATTGGCCAGCACGATAGGCGCCGCACCCTCTGCCTGGGCGACGGAGAAGTCGGCTTCCCAGGCGGCTTCGACGAAGCTGTAGGTCACCACTTCGTGATAGTCGCGTTCGGCCGCCAGACGGCGCAGGCTCATGGCCGTGCGGCTGTGCTCGGTGGCCGGCATCATGGCCATCTGCGCCACCGGCGGCGGGGACGGGATGTTGTCGTAACCGTGGATGCGCGCGATCTCCTCGATCAGGTCTTCCTCGATTTCGATGTCGAAACGGAAGGACGGCGGCGTGACGAGGAAGTCCTCGCCCTGCCGCTCGACGCCGAGGCCGAGGCCCTTGAGTATGCTTTCGATGCGCTCGGTACCGAGTCGAATGCCGATCACCTTGGCGGCACGCGCCGTGCGCAGGCGCACTGGTTTGCGTGTGGGCAGGTGCGCGGCCGAGACCGCCTCGACCACCGGGCCGGGCTGACCGCCGCAGGTGTCGACGATGAGTTGCGTCGCGCGTTCGATGGCCTTGCGCTGCAACTCGAAATCGACGCCGCGCTCGTAGCGATGCGAGGCGTCCGAACTGAAGCCCAGCGCGCGGGCCTTGCCGGCGATGGCGGCGGGCGGGAAGAAGGCGCTTTCGAGAAACAGGTCGCGAGTAGCTTCGCCGATGCCCGAATGCTCGCCACCCATGACGCCGGCCATCGCCAGCGGTTTCTCATCGTCGGCGATCAATGCGGTGTCGGCCGACGGCGTCACGGTCTGTTCGTTCAGCAGCAGCAGTTGCTCGCCGGGATTGGGCAGGCGCACATGGATCGCGCCCGAGAGTTCGGCATCGTCGAAGGCATGCAGCGGCTGGCCGAGTTCGAGCATCACGTAGTTGGTGACGTCGACCAGGAAGGAAATCGCGCGGATGCCGCTGCGCTCGATGCGCCGCTTCATCCATTCCGGCGTCGCGGCGCGGGCATCGACGCCGCGAATGATGCGGCCGCAGTAGCGCGAGCACGACGCGGGGGCATCAAGCACCACCTGGCGCGTGTCGGCGACGCTTGCCGCGACCGGCTCGACCTCGGGCGCCAGTAGCGGCGCGCGTGTCAGCGCCGAGAGTTCGCGCGCGATGCCGAGCAGGGACAGGCAGTCGGCCCGGTTCGGCGTCAGCTTGAGCGTGATCAGGTGATCGTCGAGATCCAGGTGACGGCGGATGTCCTCGCCGACCGGCGCATCGGCGGCCAACGGCAGCAGGCCGCCGTGGTCGTCGGAAAGTCCGAGTTCGCGCGCCGAGCAGAGCATGCCGAAACTCTCGATGCCGCGCACCTTGGCGCGTTTGATTTCGATGCCGGGCAGCCTGGCGCCGACGCGTGCGCACGGCACCTTCATGCCGGCGGCGACATTCGGCGCGCCGCAGACGATCTGCAGCGGCGCGGCTTCGCCGACATCGACGGCGCAGAGCTTGAGCTTGTCGGCGTCAGGGTGCTTGTCGACGCTCAGCACCTGCGCCACGACGACATTCGAAAAGTTGGCGCTGGCGGCACGGCGTTCCTCGACTTCGAGGCCGGCCATGGTCAGCACATGGCAGAGTTCCTCGCTCGACAACGAGGGATTGCAAAGGCTGCGCAGCCAGGATTCGGAAAATTGCATGACGGTTCAGACTCGCACGTAGCGCTCAGTGGAACTGCGAAAGGAAGCGCAGATCGCCTTCGAAGAACAGGCGCAGGTCGGGGATCGAATAGCGCAGCATGGTCAGCCGGTCGGGCCCCATGCCGAAGGCAAAGCCCGTGTACTTTTCGGGATCGAAGCCGCCGAAGCGCAAAACGTTGGGATGGACCATGCCGCAACCGGCGATTTCCAGCCAGCGACCTTCCAGCGCGCCGCTCATGAAGGCGACGTCGATTTCGGCGGACGGCTCGGTGAAGGGGAAGAAGGAGGGGCGGAAGCGCACCTTGAGGTCGTTGGACTCGAAGAAGCGCCGCAGGAAATCGGCGACCACGCCCTTGAGGTCGGCGAAGCTGACGGATTCCCCAATCCAGAGGCCTTCGACCTGGTGGAACATCGGCGAATGCGTGGCATCGGAATCGACGCGATAGACGCGGCCGGGACAGATCACGCGCAGTTCCGGCATAGCTTCCAGGTGCTTGTAGCGTTCCGTGTGCACCAGCATGGAACGGATCTGCACCGGGCTGGTGTGGGTGCGCAGCAGCACGTCTTCCTGCAGCTTGCCGTCCTCGCCCTGCAGGTAAAAGGTGTCGTGCATCGAACGCGCCGGGTGATTCTCGGGCGTGTTGAGCGCGGTGAAGTTATGCCAGTCGGTTTCGATCTCGGGGCCGTCGGCGACATCGAAGCCGATCGAACGGAACAACTGCTCGATGCGGTCCAGGCTGATGATCACCGGATGCAGGCTGCCACGCGGCATGCCGCGCCCGGGCAAGGTCACATCGAGCGCTTCGGTCGCCAGTTGGGCTTCGAGCTGGGCGTTTTTCAGCGCCTCGCGCCGTGTCGTAAGCGCCGACTCTATGCATTCCTTGGCGATGTTGATCGCCGCGCCGGTACTCTTGCGCTCTTCGGCCGGCAGCTTGCCGAGGCCCTTGAGCAAGGCCGTGAGCGAACCTTCCTTGCCCAGATAGCGCGCCTTGGCGTCTTCCAGCCTGGCGGGCTCGGTGGCCGCGGCAAAGTCGGCCGTCGCGGAAGCGACGAGTTGATCCAGGTTATCCATTGATCAAGACAAAATGACAGCAATAAAAAAGGAGACCCCCAACAACCCTGGGCCTCCTTCTCCGGGTACAGGCAGACTCAGGCCGTCAGCTGGGCCTTGGCCTTTTCGGCCAGGGCGGCGAATGCCGGCTTGTCGAACACCGCGAGGTCGGACAGCACCTTGCGATCGACTTCGATCGACGCCTTCTTCAGGCCGTTCATGAAGGTGCTGTACTTCATGCCCAGTTCGCGGGCCGCCGCGTTGATACGGGCGATCCACAGCACACGGAACTGCCGCTTCCGCTGACGACGGTCGCGGTAGGCATATTGTCCGGCCTTCATCACCGCCTCTTTGGCGATGCGATAGACCTTGCTGCGCCGGCCGCGGTAACCCTTGGCCAGGTCGAGAACCTGCGTGTGGCGCGCGCGCGCCGTTACACCACGTTTTACTCTTGGCATGGTGTCTCTCCTTAACCGTTAGGCAGCATGGCGCGAACCGACTTGACGTCGGAGGCGTGCACGGTGTGCACACCGCGCAACTGGCGCTTGCTCTTGGTGGTTTTCTTGGTCAGGATGTGGCGCTTGAACGCACTCCCGCGCTTGATGCCGCCGGAAGCGCGCACGACAAAGCGCTTCTTGGCACCGCTCTTGGTCTTCATCTTCGGCATCGAAGATCTCCCTATTACATGGCTGCCAGGTGTTTCCCGCCTCGGGAATGCTTGGTGACCTGCAACCACTTCTTGTTTCCGCATGCATTGCATGCGGAACAAATTCTCTTACTTGCTAAATGCGTTGCTCAATGCGGCTTTTTCTTGGAAGCGGCCAGCACCATGATGAGCTGGCGCCCTTCCATTTTCGGCCACTGCTCCACCATCGCCTGCTGCTCCAGATCGACCTTGATTCGCTCCAGCATGCGCATGCCGATTTCCTGGTGCGCCATTTCACGTCCGCGGAAACGCAGGGTGATCTTTGCCTTGTCGCCTTCGCTCAGAAACTTGATCACATTGCGCAGCTTGATCTGGTAATCGTTCTCGTCGGTACCGGGGCGGAACTTGACTTCCTTCACCACCACCTGCTTCTGCTTCAGCTTGGCCTCGTGCTGACGCTTGGCTTCCTGGTACTTGAACTTGCCGATGTCCATGATCTTGCAGACGGGCGGCACGGCCGTGGGAGCGATTTCCACCAGATCCACGCCGGCCTCTTCGGCCAGCGCCAGCGCCTGACGAATCGGGACGATGCCCAGTTGCTCTCCGTCTTCCCCGACCAGACGAACTTCGGGGGTGGTGATCTCTTCGTTGAGACGCTGCGATTTATCCTGAGCGATGGTTCAAATCTCCAAAAAATTCAAAAAATCAGACCGTTGCGCCTCTGTTGCACTGTTCATGCAGCAGACGCTCGATCAAGGCCTGGGGGGACATCTGCCCGAGATCCTGATTGCCGCGGGCACGTAAAGCAACCAACCCTGCAGCCTTTTCCTTGTCACCGACAACAACGATATAAGGCCGCTTCAACAAGCTATGTTCGCGGATTTTATAGTTTATTTTCTCTCCGCGCAAATCGCTGTCGACGCGCAGACCGGCATCGCGCAGCATTTTTGCCACATTTTCCGCGTAATCCGTCTGCGCTTCGGAGATATTCGTGACCACCACCTGCATCGGCGCCAGCCAGAGCGGGAGGGCGCCGGCGTGGTTTTCGATCAGGATGCCGATGAAACGCTCCAGCGAACCGAGGATCGCACGATGCAGCATCACCGGCGTATGGCGGCTGTTGTCCTCGCCGACATATTCGGCACCGAGACGCCCCGGCATCGAGAAATCGACCTGCACGGTGCCGCATTGCCAGGAGCGGCCAATGGCGTCCTTGATGTGGAATTCGATCTTGGGACCGTAAAAAGCCCCTTCGCCGGGAAGTTCGTCCCATGCCAGGTTGCTGGCGGTCAGCGCCGCGCGCAAGGCGTTTTCGGCCTTGTCCCAGAGATGATCCTCACCGACCCGGCTAGCGGGGCGCAGGGCCAGCTTGACGGCCACGTCGTGAAAGCCGAAGTCGGCATAAACCTTGCGCAACAGGTCATTGAAGGCCGTGACCTCGGACTGGATCTGGTCTTCGGTGCAGAAAATATGTCCGTCGTCCTGGGTAAAGGCACGCACGCGCATCACGCCGTGCAGCGCCCCCGACGGCTCGTTGCGATGGCAGGAGCCGAATTCGCCGTAGCGCAGCGGCAGTTCGCGGTAGGAGCGCACGTCGGTATTGAAAATCTGCACATGGCCCGGGCAGTTCATCGGCTTCACCGCGTAATCGCGGTTCTCCGACTCGGTGGTGAACATGTTGTGCTTGAAATGCTCCCAGTGGCCGGAGCGCTCCCACAGGCTGCGATCGAGTATCTGCGGGCAGCGGACTTCCTTGTAGCCGTTGTCGCGATAGACGCGGCGCATGTATTGTTCGACCTCCTGCCACACGGCCCAGCCGTGCGGATGCCAGAACACCATGCCGGGCGCTTCCTCCTGCAGGTGGAACAGGTCGAGTTGGCGGCCGAGCTTGCGGTGATCGCGTTTCTCGGCTTCCTCCAGCATGTGCAGGTAGGCGTCGAGTTCGTCCTTCTTGGCCCAGGCCGTGCCATAGATGCGCTGCAACTGCTCGTTGTTCTGGTCGCCGCGCCAATACGCGCCGGCCACCTTCATCAGCTTGAATACCTTGAGCCTGCCGGTCGAGGGCACGTGCGGGCCGCGGCAAAGATCGATGAAGTCGCCCTCGCGATACAGCGAGACGTCCTCGCCCTGCGGAATTGCCGCGATCAGTTCCGCCTTGTAGTGCTCGCCGATGGACTTGAAGAATTCCACCGCCTTGTCGCGCGACCAGACTTCGCGGGTGACCGGAAAATCCTTCTTCGCCAGTTCCGCCATGCGTTTTTCGATGGCTTCCAGGTCTTCCGGCGTGAACGGTCGCTTGTAGGCGAAGTCGTAGTAGAAGCCGTTTTCGATGACCGGACCGATGGTCACCTGGGCTTCGGGAAACAGCTCCTTGACCGCGTAGGCCAGCAGATGCGAGGTCGAATGGCGAATGATATCTACGCCGTCGGCATCCTTGTCGGTGACGATGGCCAGTTGGGCATCGCGCTCGATCAGGAAGGAGGTATCGACCAGCACGCCGTCGACGCGCCCGGCCAGCGCCGCCTTGGCCAGGCCGGCGCCGATCGAGGCGGCAACGGCGGCCACCGTCAGCGCTTGCGGGTATTCGCGTTTCGATCCATCAGGCAGGGTGATCACCGGCATAGTCGCAGCTCCAGAAATGCAACAGGGCGCACGGTTCACGCGGAAATCACGCGGTGCGCCCCTCGTTCGATTTTGCGAAATTTTATCACAGCGCCTGCCAGCCTTACGGCATCATTCCGCTCTCGCCACAGGCTCAGGGAGGCAAGCTATGGATATCGACGGATTCATGCAGAACTACCAGCGCGCCTGGGAAACCAGCGACGAAAACCTGCTGGCATCGCTGTTCACAGCCGACGCTTGCTACCGCAATACGCCTTTCGCCGTGCAGCAGGGTCATGAGGCGATCAAGCAGTACTGGCAGCGCACCAAGCTGCAGACCGACATCCGGCTTAGCTATGAGGTGCTGCAGCGCCACGCCACGGGCGGCATCGCCCACTGGCACACCACCTACCAGGTGACCTCGGAAGACATGTTCAAGATGTGGGCCGCCTCGACCGGCACCAACATGCTGGCGCGCCAGCCCGGCGACCCGTTGCCGCGCCTGGCGCTCGATGGCATCGCCAGCGTCGAATTCGGCCAGGACGGGCTGTGCCGCGAATTGCGCCTCTGGTGGCATAGCCGGATCGACGACTGAAGAGCTTGCGGCCCGGGCACGGTGCCCGGGCCGGGAGATGCGCTCAGCTTCCCGCCGCTGCTGCCATTTCCGATCCCTGGCGACCCCGCATCGCTTCCGCCATCGAAATGTTCGGTCGATGGATGTAGAAGCCCTGCGCCAGATCGATGCCTTGCGCGACGACCTGGTCGAGCACCTCCTGATCCTCGACGTACTCGGCCACGGTGCGGATTCCCAGGTCCTTGCTCAGGGTGACGATGCTGCGCACCAGCGCCCTGTCCTTCTCGCTGCTCTTCATGCCGAGGATGAAGTCGCCTTCGATCTTGAGGAAATCGATGGGGAAGCGCTTGACGTAATGAAACGACGAGAAACCGGAACCGAAATCGTCGATCGCCAGCTTGAAACCTTCGCTGCGCAGGGTGCCGATGAAACGCTCGAGCAACGCCATGTTCTTGATCGTTTCGCGTTCCGTGATCTCGAACACCAGGCGCGTCGGATCGATCCTGAACCGGCTCGCAATGCGCCGGGTTTCCTGCACGAAATCATTCAGCACCAGGGCCCGCGGTGACATGTTGATGAACAGGTAGCCGCCGTAGCCGGTGGTTTCCACCGCCTCCAGGGTTTTCTCCAGCTGTATGAAATCCAGCTTGTGCATAACGCCCATTTTTTCCGCGATGGCGACATATTCTTCGGCGATGATGTAACGCCCATCCTCCATGCGTATCCGCGACAGCACCTCGATTGCCTCGACCTCGCCGCTGACGACATTGATGATCGGCTGGAAGAAGGGCACCACGCTGCGCTTCTCGACCGCGTTCAGGATCAGCATGCTCTTCTCGCCAAGGGTGCGGAACACGTCGATCACGTCCTGGGCATCGGGCACCACCACGCGATTCTTGCCCTCGGCCTTGGCGCGATACATCATGTTGTCGGCAAACAGGAAGAGATCCTTCATCGCCACGGCATGGTCGGGATAGGTGGCCATGCCGATCGACACCGAACCGGTGACGACGGCGCCGTCCGGCACGCCCATGGTCACGCCGCCCACCGCGTCGATGATCCGCCGCGCCACCACCGCGGCGGCCTCCAGGTCGGTTTCCGGCAGGATCGCGACGAATTCGTCGCCACCGTAGCGCGACAGCAGGTCGTCGTCGCGAATCGCCGACTTGATGCCGCCGACCAGCAACTGCAGCAGCTTGTCGCCGACACCGTGGCCGTAGGAATCGTTGATCGACTTGAAGTTGTCGGCATCGATCACCAGCAGCGTGAACTTCTTGCCGTGCCGCGAGGAGCGGATCACCTCGTTCTCGATCAGTTCCCAGAACACCCGCTGGTTAAACAGATTGGTCAGCGGATCGCGCGTGGCGTAATACTCGAGATCCTTGGTGTATTTGTCGATGGCCTTGACCGAGCCGACGACGTTGAGCAGGGTGGCGAGAATGCTCTGCACCACCAGCAGGCGCATCGGGTCGGTTTCGTCCTGCGGTTGCATGCCGATGCCGACGATGCCGCCGATCTTCGGCGCATCGACCAGCAGCGACTTGATCTGCACGTCGATGTCCGCCGCCTTGAGTTCCGGCGTCATGGTGCCGACGTCGGCAATATTGTGTTTGACGCGGATCGAATAGCCCGTATCGAAATACTCGGTACGCTGCAGGATCTGGTACAGGCAGTTTTCGAACACCCGCTTGGTCGCATCGGACGGACGTCGGCGCCAGAAGATCTCCAGGTCGTAGGCCTCGTCGCCGATCTTGAACACCGAAAACATCAGGTAGGCCGGCATCACCGCATCGATATCGATGATCAGGCGGCTGACGTACTCGCGCCAGTCCTTGATGACTTCCGTGGTGAGAATGAATTTTTCGAGCAGGCGAATCTCGAATTCGAGCATGTCCTTGTCCACCGCGATCGCCCGGATGCGCTCGGTCAATTGCCTGACTTCGCTGGCCACCGCGTTGAATTCGGAAAAACCCAGGTCGATCTGCCTGGCTTCCAGCGCGCGCAGGTCGGAGATGCGGTTGACCGCCCTGATGTCGCCGGCCAGGGTGTCGATCGATTTTTCCAGGCGGCGTCGTATGTACAGCACCATGACCAGGGTCACCACCAGGACCACCGGAACGATGGGCGCGAAGGCATAGGTGAAGCGCGTCTGGTGCGATTCGATGGCGGGCGCCACGTTCTGCCGCACGTCGATCACGCCCAGCACATCGCCGACCGCCGCATTGACATGGCACTTGAGGCAGACGTCTTGAGCCTGCAGGGGATAGACGACGCGGATGATGTCGCCGGCATCGATGCGCTGACGATTGCCTTCCCTCAGCGCACGCTCGATTGCGGCATCGGGTGTCTTCTGCGCAATCTCGCCGAACAATGCGCTGACCTTGGGTCCGCGATAGATGTCGATCTGGCGCTCGCTGCGGTCCACGGATTTCTGTATCGCTCCCAGGAAGCCTTCCAGTTGCCGGCGATTCCAGCCGGTGCTCATCAACTCGAACATGGCGTTGAAGGTCAGCTCGGCAAAGGCGGTGGCGTCCTGCACGGCATCGTCGCGCACCGAGCGGTCGTAAATTCCGCGCACCACGAACAGCGTGGTGGCGAAGATCGCGACCGCGAATACCGCGCCGGCGGCGAGCAGCAGACCCTTGATGCTGCGCACGGGATTCATGAGTGCCGGCAGCACGCGCAGAGTACCGGCCCGGTTCCGTGACGCAGCTTCCTGACGGCAACAGGCTGCAGCGCGATCACGCCTGTTCCTCGCGGACGGCCAGGCAATCGGAGGCCATGCCGCCGGTGGCATAGATGTTGAGGAATTTCAGGCTGATCACGCGCAGGCAGGATGACAGGTTCTTGTCGTTGGCCACCAGGCAGCCGTCGAGCACCCGCTCGATCAGGCGCGGCACGGTGAGGCCGCATTCATCGGCCATGGCGTCGATGACGTTCCAGAACGCGCGCTCCAGCGCAACCGTGGTGCTGTGCCCATGAATGCGGAAACCGCGCTTTTCGGGAATGAACTCGCTGATCTGCGCCGTCGAGCAGGAGTCGAACATGTGATCGAGCAGATCCAGCGATTCACGATATATGGTCATCTTGCCTCCTCCGGACGGGCCGCAGTTCCGCGGCGAATTCTTGTTTGCAATAAATACTACCCGAGCCGCGTCCCCTTCCATAAAATTCTTTCACAGCGTCGGCCGGCCAAGCCGAAACGCAACAACAAGGAGGAGAACCGGCATGGAGTTTTTCCGCAAGACTCTCGATCCCATCATCGCGCTTGCGGCCATCGCGGTACTCGACATTTTCATGTTCCTGCTGATGGGCGCGTGGACGGTGGGCGGCGGCGAGACCATGATGACCGGACTGATGGCCCAGGCCGTGCTCGGCGACGAACTCGACCGCATCCCCTTCTGGAGCATCGTCTTTCCGCCGCATGCGGACTACTGGAAGATCTACATCAGCCTCGGCATGCTGTTCGGCGCCTTCGTCGGCGCGGTGGCGAGCAAGGAGTTCTACCTGCGCGTGCCGCGCCATCTTTCCGAATGGGTCCTGATCACCATCGGCGGCCTGCTGATGGGCTTCGGCATCCGGCTGGCCTACATCTGCAACGTCTCGACCTTCTTCGGCCTGATGCCGGAAATGAACCTCGGCGGCTACCTGGCCATGTCCGGCATCATCGCCGGCGCCTGGGTCGGTTCGCTGATCTACAAGAAACTTCTGGAGCGCGACACATGACACCCATCGTCGAATGCCTGGTGGCCTTCCTGTTCGGCTCCGTCGCCGGCCTGTTGATGCAGCGCTCGCGCTTCTGCAACACCGCCGCGCTGCGCGACGCGATCATGTTCAAGACCTATCGCAACACCAAGGCCATGCTGGTGGCGATGATGATCCTCACCGTCGGCTTCACCGGCTTCATGAGCGTCGGCGCCGGCCATCCGCTGCAGTTCGACGTCGGCCTCAATACCTTCGCCGGGCTGTTCCTGTTCGGCATCGGCATGGTGCTGGCCGGGGCCTGCACGGTGTCTACCTGGGTCAAGGCCGGTGAAGGCAACATCGGCGCGCTGTGGGCGCTGATTTTCACTTTCGTCGGCATGTTCCTCTTCTCGCTGGTGTGGTCGGCGAGCTGGTGGCCGCCCGCGCCGCAGACCATGACCGGCCAGATCAATGCCCCTGCCCTGCAGCTCGGCTTCGCCAATGCGCAGACGCTGCAGGACAAGTTCGGCATACCCGCGATCGTCTTCGGCCTGGCGCAGACGGCCTTCCTGGGCCTGCTCTATCGCGGCATCCTGCGCCGCGAGCGCGCCCAGCATGCCGAACACGAGAAGCACCAGAAGGAGCATCAAAAGAAAAAGGCGGCCGCGGCCGCCGCTGTCGAAGCCTGATCGGGAGAAAAAGAAAATGGGATTGTTCGGATCGAAAAAGAAAGTCGAGGAAAGCGTTTCCGGTGGCGTGGCGGTACTCGCGGACGGCACCAAAATCGGCATCGCGCGCCGCGTCGACTGCCTCGGCGTGTCCTGTCCACGGCCGCAGCTGATGACCAAGAAAGCGGTCAACGAGGTCGCCGTCGGCGACATCATCGAAGTGCTGGCCGACAACCCGTCCTCGGTCGAGGCCCTGCCGCCGCTGTGCGACGAACTGGACGCCACGCATCTGGAGACGGTCAAGGCGTCCAATTGCTGGCACATCTACATCCGCAAGGACTGATGCCATGTGGCAAAGACTGCTCCTGCGCTTCCTCGTGGCGCTCTCGGCGATAGCCAGCATCGGCGGCCTGCTCTGGATGACTTTCGCGCCGCCGCCGGGCATGAAGGCGACCGCGGATGGCGTGCCCTATTTCACGCCGCCGGTGGTGCATCCGGTCAGCGGCGAAGCCGTGCCGACGGAAACCTTGGTGCGCCATTACAAGGGAGGCAAATGATGGGTATCGACGCGCAAACCATTGCCCACGGCCTGCTGTTCTGCCTGGCCTTCGGCATGATGTACCTGGCATTTTTCAGCGACTCGCTGTGAGCCTGACCTTTCTCGGGAGAGCCGTATGCTGAATCGCACCGGCGTAATTTTCTGTTCCGTGAGCCTGGTGCTGACCGTCGCCGTGTGCACCGTCGGCTTCTCGCTGGCCGCCCTGCCGCGCGAGACCATCGCGGCCTCGAAACGGCCCGCGCCGCCGGAAACCCTGCCCGAGATCGACCTGCCCGGCTTCGGCAAGGTGACGGTAATCGACCTGATGGGCTATTACATCGACAATCCGCCGGCGCCGGTGGCCGCGGGCGCTGCGCCGGCCGCGGCGAAGCGCTTCGGCGGCTGCTGACGATGCGTACTGCGCTGGTCGCCCTGGCCCTGATTGCCGCGCCTGTGTGGGCGGCG
>JAUYSD010000242.1 GCA_030696505.1 Sulfuritalea sp.
CCAGGTACGCAAAGCGACGCAGCGCCGACTCCTGAGCAAAGCGGCGAGGATTCGCTGGCCGTAATCGAGCGCCGCCACATCCTCGGCGTGCTGGAAACCTGCCGCGGCAACAAGTCCGAAGCGGCACGACGGCTCGGCGTCTCGCGCAAGACCCTGGAACGCAAGTGCGTCGCATGGGGCGTCTAGCTTTGCCGCGGCGCCTGCCGCAAGCGGCATAGGCATGTTTTCCCGCCTCGCCGCGCGCTTTCGCGGCTCACTGCGCTTCAAGCTGCTGGCGTTGGCGCTGGGGCCCCTGCTGGTTGCCGTACCGATCCTGATCGGCATTCTCGCCGGCTGGGGCGCGGTGTATTACAACCGGCTGCTGATCACCAAGGTGCAGAGCGACCTGGCGGTCGCCCATGGCTATTTCGAACAGGTCAAGGAAGGCGTCGGCCGCCGCGTCGAAACCCTGGCCGGTTCCGAGCGCCTGGCCCGAGCGCTGCGCGAGCGACCCGCAGCGCCTGCACTGGGCGAACTGCTGCGTGAAATGCAGCAGCAACTGGGCATCGATTTCCTGATCCTGCTCGATGCCGACGGCCACGTGCGCGCCGCCAGCCACGGCCTGGCGCCGGGCCGCGACTACACCGCCTGGCAGATCGCACGCCGCGCGCTGGCCGGCCACGCCGAAACCGAGGTGGATATCCTCGATGCCGCGCAGCTGGCCGCGCTGGATCCCGCCCTGGCGGAGCGGGCGCGCACGCCGCTGATTGCCACGCGCAATGCGCAGGTCACGCAGCGCAAGGAGGAAACCGGCGGCATGGTGATGCATGCCGCCGCGCCGCTCGCCGCCGAGCGCGAGGGCAGCGCCGGCGTGCTGGTCGGCGGCCTGCTGCTCAACAAGAATCTCGATTTCGTCGATCGCATCAACGAAATCGTCTACCCGGAAGGCACCCTGCCGCTGGGCAGCGTCGGCACCGCGACGCTGTTTCTCGACGATGTGCGCATCGCCACCAACGTGCGCCTGTTCGAGAACGTGCGCGCCATCGGCACCCGCGTTTCGGCTGCGGTGCGCTATGCGGTACTCGACCAGGGGCATACCTGGCTCGATCGGGCCTTCGTGGTCAATGACTGGTATGTCTCCGCCTATGAACCGGTGATCGACAGCCGCGGCAAGCGCGTCGGCATGCTGTATGTGGGCTTTCTCGAAGAACCGTTCCAGCATGCGCGACAGCTGGCGCTGGCGGCGGTCGCCCTGCTCTTCGTGCTCACCGTGATCGTGGCGGCTTTTGTCTCGCTACGCCTGGCACGGCACGTCGCGCAGCCGGTGGCGCGCATGCACGGCACCATGAATGCGATTGAATCCGGCCAGGTCGCGGCGCGGGTCGGCGCCGACCTGGCGGATCCGGCCGATGCCGATGAACTGGCGGAACTGGCCGCCCATTTCGACCGACTGCTGGATCGCCTGGCCGAACAGACCGAAGCGCTGCAGCGCTGGGGCCGTGAGCTCGACAGCAAGGTGGCCGCACGCACGGAAGAACTTGCCGCCGCCAATCAGACTCTGCGTTCGGCGCAGCAGCGCCTCGTCATGTCGGAAAAGCTCGCCGCAATCGGCCAGCTGGCTGCCGGAGTGGCGCACGAGATCAACAACCCGGTGGCGGTGATCCAGGGCAACCTCGACGTGCTGCGCGAAACTCTGGGCGCCGCCGCGGAGCCGGCGCTGGGCGAGATGCGCCTGATCCAGGACCAGGTGTTCCGCATCCGCCTGATCGTGACCAAGCTGCTGCAGTTCGCACGGCCCGCGGAATATGCAGGCTACCTGGAACCGGTGAACCTCGATCAGGTGGTGCAGGACAGCCTGGTGCTGGTGGCGCACCAGATGAAGAAGACCACCGTCGAGGTGACGCAGGAAATGCGTGCGACGCACCCGGTGACGATCAATCGCAACGAATTGCAGCAGGTGCTGATCAATCTCATGGTGAACGCCCTGCAGGCCATGCCGGAGGGCGGCACACTGCGGCTCACCAGCGGCGACAGCGAGGAGCATGGCATCAAGGGCGGCTTCGTCTCGGTCGGCGACAGCGGCGCCGGCATCACGCCGCAAGACCGCGAACGACTGTTCGACCCCTTCTTCACCACCAAGACCCGCGACGGCACCGGGCTCGGCCTGTGGGTCAGCCTGGGCCTGGTGCAGCGTTATGGCGGCCGCATCGAGTTGAACTGTCCCGCCACCGGCGGCTCGGTGTTTACCGTCTGGCTGCCGAATGAACCCCAGGCCGCCTAGCCGCCCGTGGGGTTGAAACGCTTCTCGATTTCCGCTGCCGGGATATAGCCGCCGACGCGTTCGCCGCTGGCAAAGAAAATCGCCGGCGTGCCGTTGATGCGCAGCTTGCCGCCGAGCTGGGCGGATTTGTCGAGGCCGGCGGTATTGCACTTGGCCGGTGCGGCAGGCGGCGCCTTGCCGGCCGTCATCCAGTCGACCCAGGCTTTCGCCTTGTCCGGCGCACACCAGATCGCCTTCGACTTGTCATAGGAATCGTCGCCCAGCACCGGCAGCAGGAAGGTATAGACGGTCACGTCCTTCAGCGTCAGGAGGTCTTTCGCCAGCTTCTTGCAATAGCCGCAGTTCGGGTCCTCGAAAGTGGCCATGACGTTCTTGCCCGAACCGCGCACCTGCTTGACCGCCAGTTCCAGGGGCAGGGCGTTGAACTGGCGCTCCGC
This sequence comes from Sulfuritalea sp., assembly GCA_030696505.1. Lineage (GTDB taxonomy): Bacteria > Pseudomonadota > Gammaproteobacteria > Burkholderiales > Rhodocyclaceae > Sulfuritalea. The sequence goes on from JAUYSD010000242.1 coordinate 2,698, forward strand.
CGTGATGTTCCTGCCGGTCTTCATGTCCAGCAGATTGCCGAAAATCAGGTAGGTGGCCTTGTCGTCGGCGTAGAAGATCTGGCCGTCTATCGTCACTTCCCAGACCCCCGCCATGGGCGCCTTGACGATTTTTTCGACCTTGCCCAGCTTGGCTTCGACGGCCTTCTTGACGTCTGCCTCGTCAGCGAAGGCGGCGAGGGACACACAGGCCAGGGTGGCGGCAAGCAAAGATAGTTTCATGAGTTCTCCAGAGAAATTCGGGACGCCCGGGCTTCAGGACGCGAGCGCATAGCGGACCAGCAGGTTCTTTACGACCGGCAATGTATTGGTGAGGTTCAATCCGAAATTGCGTAGACGCTTCAGGGAGCCCGCCGCCGGCCCGAAAAGGTCGTGCAGGCTGTCGGTCAGCGTCTGCAAGGTCACCACTTCCTCCTTGCGCGCCCGCTCGTAGCCGCGCAACAGCGCCAGGTCGCCGCAATCCACGTGGCCCGGCTTGTCGCACAGAACGCCGGCCAGGACCCGCGCATCCTGGAAGCCCAGGTTGATGCCGTGGCCGGACAGCGGATGTATCGTATGCGCCGCATCGCCGATCAGCGCCAGGCGCGGCGCCACGGAGCGCGGCGCACGCATCAGGCGCAGCGGAAAGCCGGCCGCCGGCGTCAGCAGTTGCAGCGCGCCCAGGCGCTGCCCGCCCGCCGCGGCAACGCGCGCGCAGAGCGCGGCGGGTTCAAGCGCCAGCAGTTCGCGCCCATGGTCTTGCGCGGCGGACCAGACCATCGACACCTGATTGCCCGGCAAGGGCAGCCAGGCCAGCACCCCGTCCTGGCGGAACCACTGGAAAGCCGTGTCGCGATGCGGCAGTTCGGTGGCGAAGTTGGCGACCACGCCGAGCTGGTCGTAAGGGTCGAAGCGCACCTCGATGCCGGCCGCGGCGCGAGTCCAGGAATCGGCACCGTCGGCCGCCACGACCAGCCGCGCCGCAAGGCTGCGGCCGTCGGCGAGCGTCAGTTGCGCCGCCTCGGTACCGATCGTCAGGGTTTGCGGGCGCGCCGGACAGAGCAGGGTCAGATTGCCCTGGCGCTTGACGGTCTCCCACAGCTCGCGCTGCATCAGCGAGGATTCGAGGATCCAGGCCAGTTCCGGGACGCCGCTGCCATAAGCCGTGAAATCCAGCCGACCGCCGGCATCGCCGTGTATTTCCATGGCCCGCACGGCTTTCATGCGCTGCGCCGCCAGATGGCGCCAGGCGCCCAATTCATCAAGGAAGCGCGCGTTGGCCGGGCTGATGGCGTAGATGCGCGCATCCCAGTCTTCCGCAAACACCGGCGCCCGCCCCTCGACCAGCGCCACCGACAGGGACGAGCGGCGCAAGGCCGCCGCCAGCGCCAGCCCCGCCAGCCCCCCACCCACAATCACGATATCGAAATTCAGGGCCCAATTGTCGCCTACCGGCGCTTGTCTTGACAAGGCAAGCCT
>JAUYSD010000259.1 GCA_030696505.1 Sulfuritalea sp.
TGCGGCGGCAAAACGGGGCGGTAATGCCAGATCCCGTTTTTCAACACGGCGCCGGCCGGCGGCTCCATGCCGGCGCCGCTGCCGCGGATGCGCGCCTCGGTCAGCACCAGCGCGCGATCTTCGATGCGCCAGTCTTCCTCCCAGCGGATTTTTTCTATCGAGTGCATCCAGCTCAGGGTGAAGCTCTCAACCGCGAGCGAGGCCGCGACCGCGCCCGCCGCGAGGCAAAGGCTCATGCGGGGATGAGGCGCCGGCTGCGGACCATGTGCCAGATCACGAACACGGCGCTCATGCCGAAGCCGATTTCGTCTGTAAGCGGGATCGCCGCGACCAGCATGAAGGCGGCCGCTGCGGCGAAGATGCGCTCGGCCATGTTGAGCGGGCTCTGCAGAAAGCCGATCGCCGCCGCGCCCCACAGCATGATCGACAGCACGGCCTTGAACACGATGTAGGCGACCGCGGCCACGGTCCAGTCGCCCTGCAGCATCAGCGCCGGCGTATACACCGCCATGTAGGGGATGACGAAACCGGCGATCGCGATCTGCACCGCCTTGATGCCGATTTTCATCGCCGACTCCTTGGCGATCGAGCTGGCGGCGAAAGCGGCCAGCGCCACCGGCGGCGTCAGGTCGGCCATGATGCCGAAGTAGAAGACGAACATGTGGCTGACGATCAGCGGCACGCCGAGCTTGAGCAGCGCCGGCGCGGCGATCGAACTGGTGATGATGTAGTTGGGAATGGTCGGGATACCCATGCCGAGCACGAGGCAGACCAGCATGGTCAGCACCAGCGACAGGAACAGGCTCTTCTCGCCGACGCCGAGGATGAAGCCGGCGAAGGAGGACGCGGCGCCGGTCAGCGTCAGCACACCGATGATGACGCCGACGATGGCGCAGGCGACGCCCACCGGCAGCGCCTGACGGGCGCCGTCGACCAGGCTCATGCGCAGCAGGTGCAGGGTCTTGACGCCGCCCTTGAGCGCGAAGGTCTGCGCCACCAGCGCCGCGATCAGCGCCAGCAGCGGGTAGATGCCCCAGGTTTCCATGTTCTTGACGAACACCGCCGCGGTCAGTCCCAGCGCCACCCAGAATACATAGCGGAAGGCGGTGCTGGAGACGCGTGCGGCAATCGCGGCGCCGAGGATCAGCACGGCGGTCAGCACCAGTCCGATCATGCCGGCGAACATCGGCGTGAAGCCGTTGAACAGGGTCACGACCAGCACGATCAGCGGCAGCAGCAGGTACCAGTTGTCGCGCATGGCGTGCCAGGGGTTGGGGCACTCGGCCTTGGGCAAGCCGACCAGGTTCTTGCGCCCGGCTTCCAGATGCACCATCCAGAAGGCCGTGAGGTAGTAGAGGATGGCCGGGATCGCCGCGGCCTTGACGATGTCGGCATAAGGCACGTCGAGGTTCTCGGCCATGATGAAGGCCACCGCGCCCATCACCGGCGGCATGATCTGGCCGCCCATCGACGAGGTGGCCTCGACCGCGCCGGCGAAGACGCCCGAATAGCCGAACTTCTTCATCAGCGGAATGGTGAACTGTCCGGTGGTCAGCACATTGGCCACGCCCGAGCCGGAAATGGTGCCCATCAGGCCCGATGAGAGCACCGACACCTTGGCCGCGCCGCCCTTGGTGTGGCCGACGAAACCCAGCGCCACCGAGTTGAACAGGTTGATCATCCCGGCATGTTCGAGAAAGGAACCGAACAGGATGAAGAGGAAGATGTAAGTGGCCGAGACCAGGGTCGGGATGCCGAAGATGCCTTCGGTGCCCAGCGCCAGCTGATTGACGATCTGGTCGAAGCCGTATTCGCGATGGCCCAGGCTGCCCGGCAACAGATGGCCGAACACGCCGTAGAGCAGGAACAGGCCGCAGACGATGGGCAGCGCGAGGCCGAGGATGCGCCGCGCCGCCTCGAAGGTGAGGATCACCAGCGCGATGCCGACGGCGAGATCGAGGTTGCTGGGATCGCCCGAGCGCTGGATCAGCTCGGCCTCGAAGATCCAGTGGTAGGTCGACAGCGCCAAGGCGCCTGCGGCCAGCACCGTGTCGCCAACGCCAACTTTCGAGAGCCTGCCGCCGCTCTTGAAAGCCGGATAGAGAATGAAGGTGATGCACAGCAGGAAGCCGACGTGCAGGCTGCGGATCACCAGGCTGGACAGCGGATGGAAGGCGGCGACGATCAACTGGTAGCTGGAAAAGGCCAGCGCCAGCCCGTTGAGCAGCGTCAGCCAGCCGCCTCCGAGCCGGCGTTGCACGCCGTGCTCGGAGAATTCTTCCTGGCCGTGGTCGGGGGCAACGCTGTGATCAGCCACAGTGCGTGCTCCGACTTACTTGATCAGCCCGACTTCCTTGTAGTACCTGGCGGCGCCCGCATGCAGCGGCGCCGGCGGCGCCTTGGCGGCATTTTCCCTGGTGATGGCCTTGGCCGCGGCATGCGCGGCCTGCAGTTCGGGCAGATGGTCGAAGATGGCCTTGGTCATCTTGTAGGCGGCATCCGCGGACACGCCCTCGTGGCTGACCAGGAAGTTCTGGATCGTCACCGTCGGCGTCGCCTCGGTCTGGCCGTTGTAGGTATTGGCCGGCACCGTGCCCGACTGGTAGGCGGCTTCGCCGATCTTGGCGACGACGTCGGCGGGCACCGAGACGATGACGATCTTGACTGCCGTGGCGAGGTCGCGAATCGCGGCAACGCCGAGGCCCGCCGAAATCAGTGTGGCGTCGAGCTGGCGGTTCTTCATCAGTTCCACCGACTCGCCGAAGGGCAGGTACTCGACCTTGGCGAAATCCTTGTAACTCATGCCGGCGCCCTTGAATATGGCGCGGGCATTGAGTTCGGTGCCGGATTTCGGCGCGCCGACGGCGATGCGCTTGCCTTTCAGGTCGGCCAGGGTCTTGATGCCGGAATCGGCATTGGCGACGATCTGGATGTAGTTGGGATAGATCGCGGCGATGGTGCGCAGCTTGTTCAGCGGCGTCTTGAAACCCGCCTCGGGGTCGCCCTTCCATGCATCCGACAGCGAATCGCCGAGCGTAAAGGCGATTTCGCCGCGCCCGGCCTGCAGCAGGTTGAGGTTCTCGACGCTGGCCTTGGTCACCTGAGCGGAAGTTTTGGCGCCGGGCATGGCCTTGCCGTAAACCTGTGAGAGGGCGACGCCCATCGGGTAATACACGCCCGAGGTGCCGCCGGTGAGGACGGTGACGAATTCCTGGGCGTGGACGCTTGCGGAGAGAGCCAAGGTGGCCGCGGCGACGAGCAGGGTACGCGCTTTTTTCATGGGTGATTCCTCCGGGGACGGGTTTGTTGAGGGATGAAGCTTACAACACTCGGCGATATGAACAAGACACGGGCGGTGCTTCATGACAGAATCGTGCTCGGGCGAACAACTTATGCAGCATGGGCGAACTTAAGCAGGATAGTCAATGAAACTGCCAAAGCCGGAGAACCTGGCCGGCGATTTTTGGGGCGGCTTTGCCGCCATGTTGGTGGCCTTGCCTTCGGCGATCGCCTACGGTGTCACCATCTATTCCGTGCTCGGCGCCAGCCACGTCGCCCTCGGCGCACTGGCCGGCATACTCGGCGCCACGGCGATCGGCATCGTGGCGGCAAGTTTCGGCGGCACCAACCGGTTGATTTCTGCACCTTGCGCACCGGCTGCCGCCGTGGTGTCGGCCTTTGCCATCGAGGCGCTGGCCAGCGGTACGCCGATCGATACCACGCTGTTGCTGCTGACCCTGCTCGGCCTGCTCGCCGGCCTGATGCAGGTGGGATTCGGCCTGCTGCGCCTGGGGCGGCTGATCAAGTACATGCCTTACACGGTGGTCAGCGGCTATCTTTCCGGGGTCGGCCTGATCATCATCGGCAGCCAGGTGCCGAAGTTGCTCGGCACGCCCAAGGATCTGCATTTCTGGGCGGCACTGGGCGCGCCGGCACAGTGGCGCTGGCAGGCCATCGTGGTCGGCCTCGTCACCATCGCCGTGATGATCGGCGCGCCGCGCCTGACCAAGGCCGTGCCGGGCGCCGTGCTCGGCCTGGTGGCCGGCATCGCGGCCTACTTCGGCCTGGCCCTGCTGGAGCCGGCGCTGTTCAGCCTGGCCGGCAACACGCTGGTGGTCGGCGCGCTCGACGGCGGCGGCGGCGACGGCAGCTTCTTCGCCGGCCTCGCGCTGCGCTGGACTTCGCTTTCCGATGTCAGCCTGCGGCAGTTGCAGATGCTGGCGATACCGGCGCTGACTCTGGCCGTGCTGCTGTCGATCGACACGCTGAAAACCTGCGTCGTGCTCGACGCGCTGACGCGCTCGCGCCACGATTCGAACCGCGAGCTGATCGGCCAGGGCCTGGGCAACCTCGCCTCCGCAGGGATCGGCGGCATACCCGGCGCCGGCACCATGGGCGCCACGCTGGTGAACATATCCGGCGGCGCCAGCAGCCGCTTCTCCGGCCTGATCGAAGGCGTGCTGGCGCTGCTCGCCTTCCTCTTGCTGGCGAACTTCATCTCCTGGATCCCGGTGGCCGGGCTGGCCGGCATCCTGATCGTGATCGGCGTGCGCATGATCGACCGCAACAGCCTGCATTACCTGAAGTCGCGCTCGACCATGCTCGACTTCGCGGTGATCGTCGCGGTGATCGGCACCGCCCTGACGGTGAGCCTGATCGCCGCGTCCGGCGTCGGCATCGTGCTGGCCGTGATGCTGTTCATCCGCGAACAGATAGGCGGTTCCGTGATCCGCCGCAAGCTGCTCGGCAACGAAACCTTTTCCAAGCGCGTGCGCACCCACGAGGAGATGGAAATCCTCACCACGCACGGCGCGCGCGCCGCGATCATCGAACTGCAGGGCAGCCTGTTCTTCGGCACCGCGGACCAGCTCTACCTGAGTCTGGAGCCGGAACTCAAGACGCGCGATTTCCTGATCCTCGACATGCGCCGCATTCAGACCGTCGATGTCACGGCGGCCCATCTGCTGGAACAGGTCAAGGACATGCTGGCCGAGCGCCACGGCTTCCTGATATTCAGCCAGATTCCGCCCAACCTGCCGTCGGGGCGCGACCTGCGGCAGTACTTCGACCAGGTCGGCCTGTTGCACGCCGACAGTCCGGTGAAGGTGTTTCCGTCCCTCGACGACGCGCTGGAATGGGTCGAGGACCGCATCATCCACGACGCGGCGCTGTTGAAGGACGAGGAAATCGCGCTGGAACTGCATGAAGTCGAACTGTTCGCCGGGCGCAAGGAACAGACCCTGGCGGCACTCGAAGCGTGCATGGAAAAGCGCAGTGTGGCGCAGGGCGAGACCATTTTTTCGCGCGGCGATGCCAGCGACGAGTTGTTCCTGATCCGGCGCGGCGCGGTACGCATCGTGCTGCCGTTGTCGGATCACGTCTCGCATCACCTGGGCACCTTCGGCCGCGGCGCCTTCTTCGGCGAAATGGCCTTCCTCGACGGCGAGGTGCGCTCGGCGGATGCCGTGGCCTTCACCGATACCGAGCTCTATGTATTGTCGCGCCGCGCCTTCGACAAGTTCGCCGAGGAGCACAAGAAGCTGGGCTTGCGCCTGATGGAAGGCATTGCCAGCGTGCTGGCCAGTCGCCTGCGCTACACCAACGCCGAACTGCGCGTGCTGGAATCCTGAGCGCATCGCCGCAGGGCGACGTTGTTTCCGCGTAGCGGTAAGACCCATTGCAAAACAATGGTTTCTGCCGGCACCCCTGGCGGCCTGCCGTTATCGAAATTACTCCAGCCGTAGTATTTCCACGACACGCAATCGGGGGTATGGTGTAGTCATTCAAGCTGATTTCCCTGGCCATGAAGATCGCCGCCCTCTGGCACCACACGCTGCTCGCCGTCCTGCTCGGCGGAGTGTTTCTTGCGGCTGGCGCCGACGAGGCGCGGTGGAATTCTCCGGCGCGTCTGGTGGACAGCTTTGTCGAGCTGGCGCTGAAGAGCGACAACTCGACGCGGCAGAATCCCGTGCATAAATGGACCGCGCCGGTGCGCTATTTCATTGTCCAGGGCGTCGGCGACGAGGAACTGCATCGCAAGTTGATTGGCACGCATTTCCGGCATCTGGCAGAGATCACCGGTATGTCGATCGAGCCCGCCGCGAGCGAGGCGGCGGCCAACTTCCTGGTCGTGCTGACCAGCGAAGACAGGCTGGAGCAGGAGTTGCCGCGCTATTTCGGCAGCGGTTCGGCGCGCCAGCGCACGGCGTTGTTCCGCGGCAGCCTGTGCCTGGCGAGCTTCGCCGTCGAGCGCAAGAAGGGTTCGATCGTGCGCGGCGTGGCGATCATTCCGGTCGATAGGGCGCGTGGAAACGGCGACCTGGTGTCCTGCGTGGTCGAGGAACTGACCCATGCCATGGGCTTGCCCAACGATTCGCCGAAGGTCTTTTCGTCGATCTTCAGCCGCAAGTCCACTCAGGCATTTCTCACCGGTCTCGACCATTTACTGCTGCGCATGCTCTACGATCCGCGCGTCAAGCCCGGCATGGACGAAAACACGGTGCGTCCCATACTGCGGACGATCGCCGCCGAGTACCAGCGCGACAAGCGCTTCGACAGCGCCGAGCAGATTGCCGCCGAAAGCGGACTGGCGGGCCTGGATCGCTAGGGTCTGTTGACCATCATGTGTTGGCGGCGGGTGTCGCGGCTGGGCGCCTCGTCCGCCGGTGGACTTTCCTCGCCGAAACCGCGCCGCCGGCGGCGGTTCTCCCGCCCCGTAGCCTGGCTGATCTGCGCCGCAAGCCTGCATTGACACCTGCAATGACGCGGGCGTAGCATCGAAAGCAATGCCAGCAGGAAGTTTTGCGGCATCAACCGACAAGGTATCTCCATGCGTGAGGCGCACACCTCGTTCTCGCCTTCAACCACCCCCGTCGACGACCATCCGGAACTGATTTTTCACGAGGGTGATTCAACGCTGGGCCACACCATCTGGTTGATTTTCGTCGGGGCGCTGATCTACGGCGGGCTGCTGGTGCAGGCCTCGCCGCAAGACTATCGAGGGCGTATCTACGGCGTCGGCGGCCTGATGGTTCTCGCCATCGCCGCACAGCTGACCCTGCGCTATCGCAGCAATGTCGCGGCGGTGCGCGTGCTCGCCGTCGGCGGCTGGATTTTTGCGACCTATGCGGCCGTCGTCGGCGAAGGCGTGCGAGCGCCTATCCTGATTGCCTATCCGGTCATATTGATTTTCTCCGGGTGGATGCTGGGCGTCCGCTATTGCCTGGGGCTGCTCGTCGTCAGCTGCGTCGCCGTGATTTTCATGGCCATGGGCCAGCAGGTCGGGATTATCGGAAACCTCAGGCCAGCCACCCCGGTGATGATGACAGTCGTGTACTTGTTCGTCCTGGCGATGACTGCGACATTGACGATATATCTTCTGGATCTGTTCCGCGAACGCTATCGCGAAGAGTGCCGCTTGAATGACGAGATCACGCTGCATCTCAAGGCCGTCGAAAAGCGCGAAGGCTACCAGCGCGCATTGCTTGAAAATTTCCCGTTCATGGTCTGGCTGAAGGATGAGCAGGGCCGCTATCTCACGGTGAATCAGGCCTTCCTGAAAGGCTTCGGCTGGCCGTCTGCGGAAGCTGTGGTGGGCAAGACCGACCTCGATATTGCGGCCTCGAACAGGGCGGAAATGGCCCGCCCGGAAGACCTGACGGTATTCACCAGCAGCAGCCTCAGCCCGGTCGAGGAGTTGATCGACATCGGCGGGGAGCGCCGCTGGTGCGAGACCTGCAAGTCGCCGGTGCTGGTCGATGGGCGGGTGGTCGGCATGGTCGGCTATGCCCGCGATATCACGGCGCGCAAGGCGGCCGATGCGGCGATTGCCGAATCGCAGAATTTGCTGCGCGCCGTGATCGATACTGCGCCGGTCAGGGTGTTCTGGAAGGACCGCCGCCTGTGCTACCTCGGCTGCAACGCGGCATTTGCCAGGGACGCCGGAATGGCGCATCCGCAGGACGTGGTCGGCAGGGACGACTATCAGATGCGCTGGGCGGATCAGGCGGAGGCCTATCGCGCCGCCGACCGCGCGGTCCTGGAGTCCGGCATCGCCCGGCTGAACGTGGAAGAGCGCCAGACCATCGCCGACGGCCAGGAGACATGGCTGCGCGTATCCAGGGTACCGCTGAGGAATGCGCAGAACGAGACGATAGGCGTGCTGGGGATCTACGACGACATCACCGAAGCCAAGCAAGCTGCCGCCGAGCTGGAATGGCATCGGAATCATTCGGACCGTAGCTGAGGCGGGAGCCGCCCCCGACCGGCAGCCGCATCGCTGCCGACGCCCGCTTGCCCGCGGCTCCTAGACTGCGGCGGACGCCCGCAGTGCGGCGATCTCGTCGTCGCTGCGCCCGAGTTCGCGCAATATCGCCTCGGTATCCTGGCCCAGCAGGGGCGGCGCGCGTCGATAATCGATCGGGGTGGCGGAGAAGCGGATCGGGTTGCCCACCTGCGGTGCAGTGCCGCCGGCAGGGTGCGGCATCTCGATCTGCAGGCCGCGATGGCGCACCTGCGGGTCGGCAAACACGCCGGCCAGATCGTTGATCGGGCCGCAGGGTACGGCGGCATTTTCCAGCAAGGCGATCCAGTCGGCGGTGGTCTTCATCACCGTGGTCCGGCGCAGCAGCGGGATCAGTTCGGCGCGATGCCTGACGCGTGCCGCATTGCTCGCGAAGCGCGGGTCGGCACTCCATTCGGCATGGCCGGCGATGTCGCAGAAGCGCGCGAACTGGCCGTCGTTGCCGATGGCCAGGATCATGTCGCCGTCGGCCGTGGGGAAGTCCTGGTAGGGCACGATGTTGGGATGGCTGTTGCCCATGCGGCGTGGCGCCGTGCCCGAGACCAGGTAGTTCATCGCCTGGTTGGCGAGGCATGCCACCTGCACGTCGAGCAGCGCGAGGTCGATGTGCTGCCCCTGGCCGGATTTCTCGCGATGCAGCAGGGCGGCGAGGATCGCATTGCCGGCGTAGAGACCGGTCAGGATGTCGGTCAGCGCCACGCCGACCTTCTGCGGTCCGGCACCTTCCTCGCCCTCGGCGCGGCCGGTGACGCTCATCAGGCCGCCCATGCCCTGGATCAGGAAATCGTAGCCGGCGCGTGCCGCGTAGGGGCCGTCCTGGCCGAAGCCGGTGATCGAGCAGTAGACGAGTTTCGGGTTCAGCGCGGCGAGGCTTGCATAGTCGAGGCCGTAGGCCTTGAGGCCGCCGACCTTGAAATTCTCCAGCACTACGTCGGCCTGCGCGGCGAGCTCGCGCACGATCTGCTGTCCCGCCGGCAGGGTGATGTCGACCGTCAGCGAGCGCTTGTTGCGGTTGGTGCACAGGAAATAGGCCGCGTCGGTGGTCGCCTGGCCCGCGCCGTCGGCGAGCCAGGGCGGCCCCCAGCCGCGCGTGTCGTCGCCGCCTTTGCCATTCGCGCCGGGCTTCTCGATCTTGATCACCTCGGCGCCGAGATCGCCGAGCAGCTGCGAGGCCCAGGGTCCGGCCAGCACGCGCGACAGGTCGAGGACCTTGATATGCGACAGGGCGCCCATGCGTGCGGAACTCAGGGCGTCTTGCCCAGCAGCTTTTCCTTGAGGTCGTCCTGCGCCGGCTGGTCGCCGAGCCAGATCCGCAGCAGGGCGCGATAGAAATCCTCGCCGGCGATGTCGCCGCCCTTGGGCGTGCCGTTGAAGCTCAGCCGCGTCCCGCTCGCGGGCAGCCAGTCGAGATTCACCACCGATTTTTCCGGGGCGCTGCCGATCGAAAGCATGGCGCTGCGGAACTGGTCTATCCTCGGCTGCAGGGTCTTCAGCGTTGCCTCGTCGTGGTTCTTCTTCAGGGCGTCGAGCAGGGCGTTGACGAAATCCTCGGCGCTCAGCTCGCGCAGGGTGACGATGGCGATGCGTTTGGCGCCCTTGGCGGCGAGCACCTCCGCCGTGGTCGCCGCCTGCTGCGGCAGGTAAAGGCCGATCGCATAGACCTTGAAGAAGACCCGGCTGCGCAGGCCGGCGCCGTTGATCACCGTGTCGCCAGCGCCAACTTTCTGCGTGTCGTCGAATTTCACGCCGGCCACGTCGAGCGCGGCGAGCGCCGGCAGGGCAAGGGCCAGCAACAGCATGGCAAGGACTTTTTGCATGACGGGATCTCCTCGGTTCGGTTGTCGGCCGCCATCATAGCGTCGACGCGACCATGCTATCGTGGCGTCATCGATCGAGGGGGGGGAATGCCATGCAGCGCAGCGTGTTGGGACTCGGGATCTTTCTGGCGGCGGGCCTCGCGCATGGCGCCGACGCGGTGCGTGAGGTGAGCTCCGGCGCGGCGGAGCGCGAAGCCGTCGCCGTCACGGTGTACAACGACGATCTGGCGCTGGTGAAAGAGCGCCGCCGGGTCGAGCTGCCGGGCGGCCTGACTCGATTGTCGCTGCGCGACGTGGCGGCGCTGATGCGCCCCGAGACGGCGCTGTTGCACGCGGTCAGCGGGCAGCCGCTGGGCCTCGTCGAACAGAACTTCGATTTCGATCTGCTGACGCCGCAGAAGCTGCTGGAAAAATACGTCGGCCGCGAGGTTTCGGTGATCCGCTCGCACCCGACCACCGGTGAGGAAAGGCGCGAGCGGGCCACGGTGCTGGCCGCCGGCCAAGGCACGGGCACGGTGCTGCGCTTTGCCGACCGTATCGAGACCGGCGTGCCGGGGCGGCTGGCCTTCGATGCCGTGCCGGCCAATCTGCGCGATCGTCCCACGCTCTCGGTGCTGCTCGAAGCCGCCGGCGGCAAACAGGCGGTCGAGCTTTCCTATCTGACCGGCGGCCTGTCGTGGCAGGCCGATTACGTTGCCAATTTGTCCACCGACGGCAAGAGCCTCGACCTCAATGCCTGGGTGACGCTGACCAACCGCAGCGGCGCCGGTTTCGACGACGCGAAGCTGCAACTCGTCGCCGGCAGCGTGAACCGTGTGCGCCAGCAGGACTCCAGAGTCTATGCCATGGCGGCGCCCGCGGCGGCGCGCGCCAAGGCGCAGGAAGCCACGCAGGAGGCGCTGCTCGATTACCACCTCTACAGCTTCGAGCGGCCGACCCGCATTGCCGACAACCAGACCAAGCAGCTCGCGCTGCTTTCGGCCAGTGCCGTGCCGGTGCGCCGCGAATACCTGCTGGCCGGCAACGACTGGTATTACCGCGACCGTCAGGGCCAGATCGGACAGAAATTGAAGCCCGCCGTATTCCTGGAATTCGAGAACAAGGGGGCCATCGGCCGCCCCCTGCCGGCCGGCATCGTGCGCGTCTATGCGCGGGACAGCAAGGGTGCGGCGCAATTCGTCGGCGAGGATCGCATCGGGCACACGGCGAAGAACGAGAAGCTCAAGCTCCGGCTGGGCGAAGCCTTCGACATCACGGCCGAGCGCAGGCAGACCAACTACAAGCGCATCGCCGACAATGTCAGCGAATCGTCATGGCGCATCGAATTGCGCAACGCCAAGGACGAGGCGGTGACGGTCAGGGTGCAGGAACCCCTGCCCGGCGACTGGGAGATGCAGCAGCAGAGCCACCCCCACAGCAAGGAATCGGCGCGCGTGGCGGCGTGGAACATCGCGGTGCCGGCCGGCGGCACGACGCTGCTGGAGTACACGGTGCGCGTGAAGTGGTGAGTCGCGCGCCGCGCTTCGTCGCCTCCCGATACCGACGCGGCCAGGGCTTATCCGGCGGCGGCCGCTATAATCTGCGGTACTGATCGACGGATACTGCTGTTCTATGGAGTAGACCGTGGGCGGGCCGAGGCACAAGGTGCCGGCAGCATGGGAAATCGGAGGAGTCCAAGTGAGTGATAGTTCAATGGCAGGCGATCGTGTCGCCACGGCCGGTCGCGGCGGCGCAGCGGAAATATGGCAGGGCGTGCTGGCTGCGGGTTTCATCGGGCTGGCGGCGGCGCTACTGGGCGGTGTCGATAGCAGCGGCTGGCTGGCGGCAGGATTCGTCGTCTACTCCGCGGTCTTCGTGTTCATCACCGGCGCCTTGCAGAGGCGCCTCGCGCTGCGCCAGTTGCAGAATCTGGAGCAGGAACTGGAGCGCTTCGCCGCGCCCCGGCCCGATCTGGCCCGGCGCCTGTCCCAGGACGGGGCGACGGCGAGGATCGCGCAGAACACCAACCAACTGCTCGATGGCGCGCACAAGCTGGTCGCGGACATACGCCAGACCGGCACCCGGGTGGCCGTCGAGGCGGCCAAGCTGAATCGGCGCGTGCACCAGACCTCGTCCCTGGCGGCGAAGCAGCGCGAACTGGCGACGGCGGTGTTCGCCGCCAGCGCGACCACCAGCGATGCGATCCGCTCCCTGACCGAAAACGCCGACGCGGTCAGCGCCTCGACCGCCAAGCATCTCGATGCCTCGCGCCAGTCCTACCAGGAACTGCTGGAGGTCACCCAGCGCATCAGCGAGATCGCCAAGCACGCGCAGACCTTCGCCGCGGTGGTCGATGAACTGAGCAAGAAGTCGGCGCAGATCCGCGACATCGGCCTGATGATCAACGAGATATCCGACCAGACCAATCTGCTGGCGCTGAATGCGGCGATCGAGGCGGCGCGCGCCGGCGAATCGGGCCGCGGCTTCGCGGTGGTGGCCGACGAGGTGCGCAAGCTGGCGGAGAAGGTCAAGTCGGCGACCAGCGTGATCGCCGAAAACACCACGGCGATGATCGGCCTGGTCGGCGTCACCGAGCAGGAAACCGTACGCATACGCGAGGACAGCCGGATCACCAACGACGTCGTGTCGCGCTCCTCGCAGAGCTTTTCGCTCATGGTGGAGGACTTCGGCCGCATGAGCGAGCAACTGGCGAGCATCAGCGGTTCGGTGCATAACATCGGCGACATCAATGCGACGGCCAACGAGCGGATCAGCGAAATCCACCAGTTCAGCGAGCAGGTTTCCGAGCAGATGAGCGAGGCGGAACGCTTCTCGTCGGAGCTGCGCGAGCTCACCGAGCGCATCCAGTCGGTGGCGACGCGCTTCGCCATCGGCGGCAGCGCCATGGACCGCATCATGAGCTCGGCCGGCACCTGCCATCAGCGCGCCACGGCCTATCTGGAGGCCGCCGAGGCGAAGGGCCTGCCCATCTTCGACCAGAACTACCGCCCGATCGCCGGCAGCAATCCGCCGCGCTACAGCACCGGCTACGACGCCGTCGTGGAAGCCGACCTGCAGCGCATCTACGACGAACTGCTGGAGCAGACGCCGGAGCTGATGATGAGCCTGGTGGTGGATACCAAGGGCTACGCGCCCGCGCACAACCGGCGCTATTCCGAAGCGCCCACCGGCGCCTATCAGCATGACCTGATGAAGACCCGCCACAAGCGCATCTTCGACGACTTTGCCGGCGCGCGCTCGGCGCAGAATCGCGAACCCTGCCTGGTGCAGACCTACCTGCGCGATACCGGCGAGGTGCTGTGCGAGCTGAGCATCCCGGTCATGATCAAGGGCCGCCACTGGGGCGCCTTCCGCACCGCCTTTCTGCCGGCCGCGCTGGAAGGCTAGCGGCCGCGTCCGGGTCGGTTCAGGCCCGCGTCTGGCCGTCGCCGAGCACGATCCACTTCTGCGAGGTGAGGCCTTCCAGGCCGACCGGGCCGCGCGCGTGGAACTTGTCGGTGGAAATGCCGATCTCGGCGCCGAGGCCGTATTCGAAGCCGTCGGCAAAGCGCGTCGAGGCATTGACCATGACCGAGGCCGAATCCACTTCGCGCAGGAAGCGCATCGCGTTGCTGTAGTTCTCGGTGACGATGGTCTCCGTGTGCGCCGAGGAATACTTGTTGATGTGTTCCATGGCTTCATCGACATCGGCGACGATCTTGACCGAGATGATCGCCGCCAGGTATTCGGCGTACCAGTCCTCCTCGGTCGCGGCGATGGCCTGCGGCACCAGCTTGCGGGTTTCCTCGCAGCCGCGGATCTCGACGCCGCGGCTGGTGAGCATGGCGCAAAGAGTTGGCGCTAGCGACACGGCGACGGCGCGCGCGATCAGCAGCGACTCGGCGGTATTGCAGGTGCCCAGGCGCTGGGTCTTGGAGTTTTCGAGGATGGCGAGCGCCTTGTCGGGGTCGGCGGCCGCATCGACATAGACATGGCAGTTGCCGTCGAGATGCTTGATCACCGGCACCCGCGCTTCCTTCGAGATGCGCTCGATCAGGCCCTTGCCGCCGCGCGGCACGATCACATCGACATATTCGGGCATCGCCACGAGGTGGCCGACGGCTGCGCGGTCGGTGGTTTCGATCACCTGCACCGCTGTTTCGGGCAGGCCCGCCGCGGCCAGCCCGGCGCGCACGCAGGCGGCGATCGCCTGGTTGGCGCGCAGGGCTTCCTTGCCGCCGCGCAGGATCGCCGCATTGCCGGATTTCAGGCACAGCGCCGCGGCGTCGGCGGTGACGTTGGGCCGCGCCTCGTAGATGATGCCGACCACGCCCAGCGGCACCCGCATCTTGCCGACCTGGATGCCGGAGGGGCGGCGCTTCATGTCGGTGATTTCGCCGATCGGATCGGGCAGGGCGGCGACCTGTTCGAGTCCCTGCGCCATGGCTTCGATGCCCTTGTCGGTCAAGGTCAGGCGATCGATCATCGCGGCGTCGAGACCGTTGGTCCGTGCTTCCGCAACGTCGGCGGCATTGGCCGCCAGCAGTTCGGCGCGGCGTTCGCGGATCGCCGCCGCCATCGCCAGCAGCGCGGTGTTCTTGGCCGCCGTCGAGGCGCGTGCCGTGGCGCGCGAGGCCTTGCGCGCGGCGCGACCGACTTGCTGCATGTAGTTTTTCACATCCATCACCGTGTCCTAGCTTGCGTCAGGCGCAGCGCCAGTTGCAGAAACTCGTCCCAGATGTCGCCGCGCGCGAGGCCCTTGATCATGCGGTCAATTTTTGCCGCTTGCAATAGGGCTGGCCGCGCGGAGCTCGAGCGCGCCTCGGTGGCCAGCGCCCAGAGCACCAGCGGCGGCGCCGCGTCCTCGCCCTTGAGGCCTTCCAGGGTGCGCGCGGCGCGCACCGTGTCGCGGTTCTTCACCGCGTCGCGCAGGTCCGAGACGTCGTAGCGTGCAACGTTCATCACGGCGCCTTCGATCTGTTGCAGCGAAATCTCGCCGGGCGGATAGAGCAGGCCCAGTTTCTGGATTTCCTGGTGCGCCGCGAGCAGGTTGCCTTCGACATGGGCGGCGATGAAGTCGAGCGCAGGCCGGGGCGCGCTTTGCTGCTGGCGCGCCAGGCGATCGGCGATCCATTGCGGCAGGCGCGCCGGCGGCGGCGCGTTGCATTCGATGGCCACACCGGCGTTCGACAGCGCCGTGACCCAGGCTGCCTTCTTTGCCTGCCAGTCGAGCTCGGGCAGGGTGATCAGGGTCACGATGCCGGGGCCCAGCGTGGTGATATAGCGTTGCAGCGCCTCGCTGCCTTCGCGTCCCGGCTTGCCCGAGGGGATGCGCAGATCGACCAGCTTGGCGCCGCCGAACAGCGACATGTTGCCTGCCGCCATGAACAGCTCGTCCCACTTGAAGCCGGTGCCGACGATGATCACCTCGCGTTCCTCGAAGCCCTGGCGGCGGGCGGCGGCGCGGATCGCGTCGCCGGCCTCGATCACCAGCAGCGGCTCGTCGCCGTGCAGCAGATACAAAGGCGCCAACGGCTTGTCGAGATGCGCCGCGAGCTGTTCGGGCCGCAACTGCATGAGGCTGCTACTCGGTCTTGACCGGCTGCAGCTTGGCCGCCGCCAGCCGGCGCATCAGCTGCTGCACCAGGTCGTTCTGGATGTCGCGCCAGAGCAGCTGCTCTTCCGACTCCTTGGACAGCACCAGGTCGTCGCTGAAGGTGATTTCGCGGCGCAAGGTGATGGTGCTCGGCGCGATGTATTCGGTCGGACCGGCGACGGGCGGCGCGTCCGAGTACTTGAGCGGCGGCGTGGCCGCAGCCGTGGCGGCCGTGGCGACATTGGCGTGCACCTTGAAGGCGAAGCTGCGCACCAACTGGAATTCGCGGGCGCGGCCGGATGCGCTGAGCGAGAGGATGTTCTTCTGCACGGTGTCGCCGAGCACGGTCAGTACGGCCTCGGCTTCCCTGACGTCATTGACCACGCGGGTGCCCGGCGACGAAGCTTCGATGTTGCGCTTGAGCTGGGCATGGAACTCGGAGGTCGGGTCGAGCGAGAGCGCGATGGTCGCGAACGGCAGCTTGTGGCCGGGCAGCGCCGCGCTGCCGCGCAGCTTGAAGCCGCAGGCGGCCAGCAGGCTGATCAGCAGCAGGATGACAGACAGTTTTGCGGCGCGCATCGATGACTCCTCAGGGTGGTACTCAGACGACGATATTGACCAGGCGGCCGGGCACGACGACGACTTTCTTCGCCGGCTTGCCTTCCATGAATTTCTGCGCGGCCTCCGAGGCCAGCGCGGCGGCTTCGATCACCGTCTTGTCAGCGCCAACTTTGACGCGGATGTTGCCGCGATGCTTGCCGTTCACCTGCAGCACCAGTTCTTCCTCGTCCTGCACCAGGGCCTCGGCCAGCGGCTCGGGCCAGGCGGCGTCGAGGATGTCGGCGCCGAAACCCAGTTCGATCCACAGCGCGTGGCAGATGTGCGGCGTGATCGGCGACAGGATGCGCAGCAGGATGCCGAAGCACTCGGCGAGCACGGCTTCGCGGCCGTCGCCGGCAGGAATCTTCTCCAGGCTGTTGAGCATTTTCATCGCCGCCGAGGCGACGGTGTTGAACTGGAACTTGCCGAGGTCGTAATTGGCCTGTTTCAACAGCAGATGGATTTCGCGGCGCATTGCGGCGAGCGGCTCGGGCAGCTTGGCCGGCATCGCGGCGCGCGCCGCGATCGCCGGTTGCTCGGCGTGACCGAAGGTCCAGACGCGACGCAGGAAGCGGTAGGCGCCCTCGACGCCCGAGTCCGACCACTCCAGAGTCTGTTCCGGGGGCGAGGCGAACATCATGAAAAAGCGCGCCGTGTCGGCGCCGAACTCGTCGATCAGCGATTGCGGATCGACGCCGTTGCGCTTGGACTTGGACATGGTGCCGACGCCGCCGTAATCGACCGGCTGGCCGTCGGCCTTCGACGTCGCGCCGATCACATGGCCGCCTTCGTCGCGCTTGAGGTCGACTTCCTCGGGTGCGAAATACTCAATGCCGCCCTTGTCGGTGCGGCGCGAGAAGATGTGGTTCAACACCATGCCCTGGGTCAGCAGGTTGGCGAAGGGCTCGTCGTAATTGACCAGGCCGAGATCGCGCATGACCTTGGTCCAGAAACGCGAGTAGAGCAGGTGCAGGATCGCGTGTTCGATGCCGCCGATGTACTGGTCGGCCGGCATCCAGTGGTTGGTTCCGGCATCGACCATGGCCGAATTCGCCGCACGGGTCGCCGGATCGACGCAATAGCGTGCGTAATACCAGCTCGAATCGACGAAGGTGTCCATGGTGTCGGTTTCGCGCTTGGCCGGCTTGCCGCAGTTGGGGCAGGCGCAGTCGACGAAATCGGCGCGCTTGGCCAGCGGATTGCCCGAACCGTCGGGTACGCAGTCCTCGGGCAGCTTGACCGGCAACTGGTCGTCGGGCACCGGCACCGTGCCGCAAGTCTCACAGTGGATCAGCGGAATCGGGCAGCCCCAGTAGCGCTGGCGCGAGACGCCCCAGTCGCGCAGGCGGTACTGCACCTGGGTATCGCCGAGATCCTTGGCCTTCAGGTCGGCGGCGATGGCCGCGACAGCGGCTTCGAGGCCCAGCCCGTCGTACTTGCCGGAATTCACGCACTTGCCGCGCTGCTTGTCGGCGTACCATTCCTGCCAGCCATCGAGCGAGAAGGTCTCGCCCTCGACCGCGATGACCTGCTTGATGGCGAGTCCGTATTTCTTGGCGAACTCGAAATCGCGTTCGTCATGGGCCGGCACGGCCATCACGGCGCCTTCGCCGTAGCTCATCAGGACGTAGTTGCCGACCCAGACCTCGACCTTGTCGCCGGTCAGCGGGTGGTCGACGAAAATGCCGGTCGGCATGCCCTTCTTTTCCATGGTCGCCATGTCGGCTTCCATGACCGAGCCGTGCTTGCATTCGGCGATGAAGGCAGCAAGCTTGGGGTTGTTCTGCGCGGCGTGCGTCGCCAGCGGATGCTCGGCGGCGACGGCGCAGAAAGTCACGCCCATGATGGTGTCGGCACGCGTGGTAAATACCCACAACTTGCCCTCTCCGGCTGTCTCCCCATCCCCACCCTCGGTCCCTCCCCTTGAAGGGGAGGGAAGCGGTTGGCCGCCTGCGGCGGGGAGCTCGTATGGGAAGGCGAAGCGCACGCCGGTGCTTTTGCCGATCCAGTTGGCCTGCATGGTCTTGACCCGCTCCGGCCAGCCCGGCAGCGTGTCGAGCGCGGACAGCAGCTCGTCGGCATACTGGGTGATGGCCAGGTAGTAGCCGGGGATTTCGCGTTTTTCGACCACCGCGCCGGTGCGCCAGCCGCGGCCTTCGATGACCTGTTCGTTGGCGAGCACGGTCTGGTCCACCGGGTCCCAGTTCACCACCTGGGTCTTCTTGTAGGCGATGCCTTTTTCCAGCATGCGCAGGAACAGCCACTGGTTCCACTTGTAATACTCGGGCGCGCAGGTCGCCAGTTCGCGCTCCCAGTCCAGCGCAAAGCCGAGCGACTGGAGCTGCTTTTTCATGTAGGCGATGTTGTCCCAGGTCCACTTGGCCGGCGGCACCTTGTTCTGCATCGCGGCGTTCTCGGCGGGCAGGCCGAAAGCGTCCCAGCCCATGGGCTGCAGGACGTTGTAGCCCTTCATGCGGTGGTAGCGGGAGAGCACATCGCCGATGGTATAGTTCCGCACATGCCCCATGTGCAGCTTGCCGGACGGATAGGGAAACATCGACAGGCAGTAGTACTTCGGCCGGGATTTTGTCAAATCCGCGGTCGCGGCGGCGCGGAAGGTCTGGGAGGTGTTCCAGTAGGCCTGCGCGGCCTGCTCTATTTCGGTCGGAAGATATTTTTCCTGCATGGCCGGGGCGTCTATTTTGAGTGCTGGCAAAGGGCGGAATTATACCCGCCACCTCTGATCGAAAGGATTCGCATGTCCCCTTTGAGCCGGGTTTTCGCGGTGGTCGCCGTTCTTGCTTCGCTGTTTCCCGCCCCGGTGCTGGCGACAGCCGTAGCCACCGTGGAGGCGGTGCAGGCGCCCGCCTGGCGGGATCGCAACGGCATCACCGTGCCGCTGGCGACCGGCATGGAACTCAGGAGCGGCGATGTGCTGCGCACCGGCCCGGGCGCGCGCGCCTACGTCATGCTGGCCGAGGGCAGCCGGGTCAAGCTGGGCGAAGCCGCACAACTCGGCATTCATACGCGCAGCCTGCGGCCCGAGAAATTCTTTCGCGGCGCACTCGACATCCTGACCGGACCCTTTCGTTTCACCACCGCCCGGCTAAAGAAGACGCTGCCGCGCGAGCTGGCGATCCGCGTCGGCACGGCCACCATCGGCATCCGCGGTACCGACCTGTGGGGCCGGACCGACAAGGACGGTGACCTGGTGGCGCTGCTCGAAGGCCGCATCGAAATCACCCGCGCCGGGCAGACCACCGAACTGGCGCAGCCCCTGACCTATTACGACGCGCCGCGCGGCCAGGACGCCGCCGTCAAGGTGCTCGACCCCGAGGTTTTCAGGAAACTGGCGCGGCAAACGGAAATCCTCGTCGGCGACGGTGCCTCGCGCTCGGACGGCAAATGGCGTGTGCTGGCGGGGTCCGCGGCCGGTGAGGAAGCCGCGCTGGAACTCTACGACCGGGTGCGCGATGCAGGCTTTGCCGCGCGCGTGAAGCCGCGTGCGGCGGAGGGCGGGGGCTGGCGTTACGAAGTGCTGCTGGCCGGTTTTGCCAGCGCCGATGAAGCGGCCGTCGCGGCTGCCCGACTGACCGCCGCGACCGGCCTCAAACCGAGCGTGGTGCGTTAGCGTCCTGTTGCGCGGCCGAGCCGATCAGCCGCCAGCCGCGCACCGTCAGCGCCGCACCTTGCTGCGCCACTTGCATCGAAAGCGCCCACAAGCGCGCCTGGGCGCGGGCCCATGGCCGCCAGCCGAAGGATGCCGCATCGGCACGCAGGGATTCGGCGGCCACCAGTTCCAGCAGACGATCGACCGCCAGCTTGAAATAGTCCGACGAGCCGGGGGCTGCCCGGCGCTCGGCCCAGCGCTCGGCTTCACGCCACAGCGCAACGGATCGCGCATCGCTGATGCCGGCCTTTTTTGCCAGCCAGGGCAGTAACTTGGGTGTCTTGGGCTTGCTACTCATGCGATTCTCCTTTGCGCTCCGGCTGTTCCGGCCTCATGAGCCGGGCGAGCCCGCCTTGCATACAATGTGTTGCATTGCAGCATGACGAATTCTACCGCTTTGATATGGGTGAAGCACTCTAAATCAAGGTTTTTTGATGCATTGCAATATCGACTTGTGCAAGGTCGAAATTCCTTGGTTCGGGCGATGGTTAGCGCTTACTGTGGTCCGTCCCGGTCGCGGCCCGTCGATATAATCGACGTCTTACCTGCCGATGGCCGCCATGATCCCTTTGCTCGACAACCTCAATGCGCCGCAACTGGCGGCCGTCACGCTGCCGCCGGCGCATGCCCTGATCCTCGCCGGCGCCGGTTCGGGCAAGACGCGGGTGCTGACGACGCGCATCGCCTGGCTGATTTCGACCGGCCAGGTCTCGCCGCCCGGCGTGCTGGCCGTGACCTTCACCAACAAGGCCGCCAAGGAAATGCAGACGCGGCTGGCGGCCATGCTGCCGATCAACGTCCGGGGCATGTGGATCGGCACCTTCCACGGCCTGTGCAACCGCCTCTTGCGCGCCCATTACCGCGACGCCGGCCTGCCGCAACTGTTCCAGATCCTCGACTCGGCCGACCAGCAGGCCTCGGTCAAGCGCCTGCTGAAGTCGCTCAACATCGACGACGAGAAATTCCCGCCACGCGAACTGTGCCACTTCATCAACGCGCAGAAGGAGCAGGGCTTGCGCGCCGCGGCGGTCGAAGCCTGGGACGACTGGGCAAAGAAGCGCGTCGCGCTCTACGAAGCCTACGAGGCGCAATGCCAGCGCGAAGGCGTGGTCGATTTCGCCGAGCTGCTGCTGCGCTCCTACGAACTGCTGGAGCGCAACGAGCCCTTGCGCCGGCATTACCAGGAGCGCTTCCGCCATGTTTTGGTGGACGAATTCCAGGATACGAACAAGCTCCAATATCGTTGGCTAAAGCTGCTCGCCGGCGGCGGCGCCCATCTGTTCTGCGTCGGCGACGACGACCAGTCGATCTATGCCTTCCGCGGCGCCGACGTCGGCAACATGGCCGATTTCGAGCGCGAATTCAAGGTCGCCAACCTGATCCGTCTCGAACAGAACTACCGCTCGCACGGCAACATCCTCGACGCGGCCAACGCGATCATCAAGAACAATCCCTCGCGGCTGGGCAAGAATCTGTGGACCGAGGCCGGCAGCGGCGAGCCGGTGCGGATTTACGAATCCTATTCGGACGGCGACGAGGCGCGCTGGATCGTCGAGGAGGTCAAGGCCCTGCAGCGCGACGGCCACACCCGGGCCGAAATCGCCCTGCTCTACCGCAGCAACGCCCAGTCGCGCGCGCTCGAACATGCGCTGTTCAATGCCGGCCTGCCTTACCGCGTGTATGGCGGCCTGCGCTTTTTCGAGCGCGCCGAGATCAAGCATGCGCTGGCCTATCTGCGCCTGATCGCCAACACCGAGGACGACACGGCCTTCGCCCGTGTAGTGAATTTCCCCGCGCGCGGCATCGGTGCGCGCAGTCTGGAAAACCTGCAGGACGCCGCCAAGACCGCCGGCAGCAGCCTGCATGCGGCGATCCCGCAGGTCGCCGGCGCGGGCGGCGTCAAGCTGGCCGCCTTCGCGCAACTCATCGTCAAGCTGCGCGAGGCCGCCCACCTGCCGCTGCCGGAACTGGTCGACCACGTCGTCGAACTCTCCGGCCTGCGCGCCCATTACCAGAACGAGAAAGAAGGCCAGGAGCGCCTCGACAACCTCGACGAACTGATCAACGCCGCGGCCAGCTTCGTCGCCGAGGAAGGCGAACCGAACCAGGACGGCGAGATAACCGGCGAATTCGGCAACGACCTGTCGTCCTTCCTCGCCCACGCCTCGCTCGAAGCCGGCGAGCACCAGGCCGGCGAGGGCGACGACGCACTGCAACTGATGACCGTGCATTCGGCAAAGGGCCTTGAATTCAATGTGGTCTTCATCAGTGGTCTGGAAGACGGCCTGTTCCCGCACGAGAACTCGATGAACGAAGACAAAGGCCTGGAAGAGGAACGGCGCCTGATGTATGTCGCCGTCACCCGCGCGCGGCAGCGGCTTTACCTGAGCTTCGCCCAGACCCGCATGCTGCACGGTCAGACGCGCTACAACCTGCCTTCGCGCTTCCTCGACGAAGTGCCCGAGGAACTCGTTAAGTGGCTGACGCCCCGCGCCGGCCGTGGCGGCTTCGCCGTTACCTGCCCGCGAAGCGGAATCCCAGGTATGCAGAGCCCGTCAGCACCAACTTTCAACACCGCGCTGCGCCGCAGCGAGTCGTCGGGCGGCAGCGGCTTTCGCATCGGCCAGAGCGTGATGCACGCCAAGTTCGGCCTCGGCGTCATCGTCAATGCCGAAGGTGGTGGGACCGACGCCCGCGTGCAGGTAAATTTCGGCCAGGCCGGCATGAAATGGCTGGCGCTCTCTGTCGCAAAATTGGAGGCAGCATGAATACCACAATCCCCCCAGCCCCCTTTCCGCGAAAGGGGGTGACAAGGGTTCAGCCGCTATCGCGGCTTCCGTATCTTGACTGGCTGCCTCCTAGGGGCGGCCCGGCGGAGGCAGCATGATCGACGTTGATGTAAACGGCATCAGCATCCACTACATGATCGAGGGCAGCGGGCCGTGGGTCACGCTTTCCCACTCGCTGAGCTGCGACCTGACGCTGTGGGACGAACTCGCCGCGGCACTGGCGCCGAGTTTCACGGTGCTGCGCTACGACACGCGCGGCCACGGCAAGAGCAGTGCTCCGGAGGGAGCCTACAGCTTCGACCAGCTCGCCGCCGACGTGGTCGGCCTGCTCGACGTGCTGGACATCGAAAGCACGCATTTCCTCGGCCTCTCGATGGGCGGCATGATCGGCCAGCATCTGGCGCTGGCCGCGCCGCAGCGGGTGGACAAATTGGTGATCGCCAGTTCCACCAGCCGCATCCCACCCGAGGCCGGCCCGCTGTGGGATGAGCGCATCGCCACGGTGCGCGCCCAGGGCTGCGCCGCCATGGTCGAGGGCACGCTCGGGCGCTGGTTCACGCCGGGCTTTCGTGCCGCGCGGCCGGAGGTCATGCAGCGCATCGGCAACTTGATCGCCCATACCCCGCTGGCCGGCTACATCGGCTGCGCCGGCGCGATCCGGACACTCGACATCACGGCGCAGCTCGCC
>JAUYSD010000280.1 GCA_030696505.1 Sulfuritalea sp.
GCAGGTAACGGCGCAGTTAACATCGCCAGCAGTAAGGCAGTTGGCGCTGATCGGTGTCTGCATATAGGAACCGCCACACGCCGCGCCCGCCGAATAGCCTCTGCCGGCCGATGCCAGATTCGCCGCGTACTGGATGGCCGCCGAAGACGCGATTCCGCCCGCTGTGCCTTCGGCCGCTGCCTGCTCCGCATCACCCGTGAGATTGACAAACCTCGGCAATGCCGTCGCCGCCAGGATGCCAAGAATCACTATCACCACGACCAGTTCGATCAAGGTAAAACCTCTTGCTTTCATTGCTATCTCCTTAGTAATACCGATTTCTTCTATGGGTTTAGTTTAGCGCTAACAACCCGAAGTTACCACCGAAATCACCGGTGCGACGATGACGCCACCAGTGAGCGTTGCCTCCTGATAGGTGATGCGGCAGTTGGGTACCGTGCCGCCGGCGACGTCGAAGGTCCGCGCGGTTCCGGTGCCGCCGGCAGTCAAGCCGTCCGCCGCGAGGTTGAGGGCCGCCGCCGCATCGATGCCAGTCGCCGTGGCGGCCGGATAGCGATTGACGATATCGACCATCAGGCCGTCCATGTTCACCTTGGGCGGGGTCGAGGTGCAATTCGTTGCGGTGAGGCTGGGCGCGGTGCCCGCGAGATCCAGTTCGCAGCGCGAACGGGCCAGGCCCACCGCGGAACGCATCGAGCCGTAGATCGCGTTGGCCTTGGCCACCCGCGCGTCGCGCTGGGCGTCGATCAGGCGCGGCAGCGCCACGGCGGCTAGAATGCCGATGATGGTAATCACGATCACCAGTTCGATAAGCGTAAAACCACGTAGCTGCGGAGAGCTGACACCTGATTTCATGGTCGCGGGGGCTTTCTGTTCGTGGACTGGCAAAAAATAGCAGATCGGATCGAAGTCATTAAGGCGAGTATCGGCCCCGGAAACGCTCAGTTTAGGCCCACCAGGCTGGCGCCGACGGTTTTTCCCGAAGCGTCGAGGCGGGCCAGGTAGCGCCAGCGCAACTCTCCGACATGGTCGAATGCCTGCGGCAGGCGCGGCAGGTAGCTGAGTTCGCGGGTAAGCGGATCGTAAGCCCACTGCCCGGGAGTCTCGGCGACCCGCCCTGCGGTGAAGCCACGCGGGCGATGCCCGAGAAAATCCATCGGGCTGGCCTCTGCCACTTCGCCGATGCGCTCCTCTTCGCCGCGCATGATGCGCTCGCCTATCGCCAACTGTATGCCGACGCGAATGTTGCGTACCGTCAATTCGACCTCGGTACGCTCCGCCTCGGCCTGGATCGCATCCAGACGTACCAGCAGCGCAGCGGCGAGTACGCCGAGGATCGCGACCGTGATGGCGAATTCGAACTTGCTGGCCCCGCGCTGAGACTTCATGTCGAAGCTCACTTTTTCATGGTCACCTTGCCCAGATCCCACAACGGCAGGAAGATGCCGAGCGCCAGAATCAGGACCATGATGCCCAGCGAAATGATCAGGATCGGTTCGATCTGCTGCGCCAGGGTCTTCAGTTCATATTCGACTTCGCCCTGATACATGTCGGCGACTTCCTTCATCATGTCGTCCAGCGCGCCGGACTCCTCGCCCACGGCTATCATCTGCAGCACCACGGGCGTAAACACGCCTGCGGCAATCGACGTGCGCAGAATGCTTTCGCCGCGCTCGACGCCGTCCCGCATTTTTTCCACCTTGTCGGCGATATAGGCGTTATCCACCGTTTCCGCAACATTGGTCAAGGCCTGGATGATCGGCACCCCGCTGCGCGATGCCAGGGCAAAGCTTGCCGCAAAGCGCGCCAATGTGGCTTTGCGGACTATCTTTCCGGCAATCGGAATTTTCAGCTTGAACCGATCCCAGTCATAGCGGCCCTTGCGCGTCTTGCGCCAGGCATTGAAGGTGAGCACGGCGGCAATGATGCCCAGCAGCAGCGCATGCCACCAGTTCAGCATGAAATCCGAAAAACCGATCAGCAGCCGTGTCATGAACGGCAGTTCGGCGCCGAAGCCCTTGAACACCTTGGCGAAGGCCGGAATCACAAAAATATTGACGACGATGAGGGCCAGCGCCATCGCGGCGACGACAAACGAGGGGTAGCGCAGCGCCGACTTCACCTGATCCTGCATGAAGCGCTCGAAGGCCAGGTGATCGAACAGGCGGATGAAGACTTCCTCCAGGCGGCCGGTCATTTCTCCGACACGCACCATGGACAGGTAAAAGGGCGAGAAAACCTTCGGATGGCGCGCCAGCGAGAGCGACAGTTCGCGGCCGGAATCCAGGCTTTCGCGCACATCCTGCAAGACTTCCCGCATCGCCGAATTGGTGCTGGATTCCTGCAGGCCGGCCAGCGCGCGCATGATGGGCACCCCGGCGCGCAGCAGGGTGTGAATCTGTCGTGAAAACAGCAGCACATCCATGTGCTCGACTTTTTGCCGAAACACACTGCGGGTCATGCCGAGATCGTTGTCGGCCCGCTCCAGGGCGGCCGTCGTCGGCTTGATCTCCATCGGCGTGGTGCCTTTGCCGACCAGCAGATCGGCCACTGCGCCGGCAGTCGCGCCCTCCATGATGCCGTGCACGATTTCCCCGGCGGCATTGCGGCCGCGATAGGCGAAGTTGGGCATCAGCCTGCTACTCGTCGAGCTGCGTGCTGATGCGCATCGCTTCTTCGATGGTGGTGCGGCCGCTGACGACCAGCCGGACTGCATCCCGACGCAGGGTGTTGCCGGCCATCTGCTCGCGTCCGATCTGCATGAATTCGTTGGGATCGCCGCGATTCACCGCCTCGACCAACGCATTGTTCATGTCGAGAATCTCATATACCGCCTGGCGCCCCTGATAGCCGGTGTTGGCGCAGTGGCTGCAGCCTTCGCCATGCCGGTACTCGACGCTGTCCACCCGGTCGCCCAGTTCGGCCTTCAACCATAAATGCTCGTGCGGACTCGGCGCGTACGGCGCCGAACAGTTCTGGCAGGTGACGCGCACCAGGCGCTGCGCCAGCACCATCTGGATCGACAAGGCCACCATATAGCGCGGCACGCCCATGTCGAGCAGGCGAATCGGTGTCGACAGCGCATCATTGGTGTGCAGGGTCGACAGCACCAGGTGGCCGGTCATGGCCGCGCGCATGCCGATCTCGGCCGTCTCCTGGTCGCGCATTTCGCCCAGCAGGATGATGTCCGGGTCCTGGCGCAAAGCAGTGCGCAGCACGCGCGAGAAGGACAGATCGATCTTTTCATGCACCTGCACCTGGTTGAGTCCGGGCAGACGATATTCGACCGGATCCTCGACGGTGATGATCTTCTTTTCCGGCGTGTTGAGTTCGTTCAGCGCCGCGTACAGCGTGGTGGTCTTGCCCGATCCGGTCGGGCCGGTGACCAGCACGATGCCCGACGGCCGCGCGATGGCGTGGCGAAAACGCTCCAGAATGCGCGGCGGCATGTAGAGCCGGTCGAGCTGCAGTAAGCCGGTATTCTGCGCCAGCAGACGCATGACCACGGATTCGCCGTGCTGGGTCGGCATCGACGAGATACGAATGTCGATCGCGGTTGTGCGCAGCTTGATGTTGAAGCGTCCGTCCTGCGGCAGGCGCTTTTCGGAAATATCCAGGCCGGACATCAGCTTCAGGCGCAATACCAGCGCCGTGGATATCTTCGCATCGGCCTCGGTCTGCACGTGCAGCACGCCGTCGATGCGAAAGCGGATCAGCAGCGAGGCTTCCTGCGGCTCGATGTGTATGTCGGAGGCGCGCATCTTGAGCGCCTCTTCGAACACCGTGTTGAGCAGCTTGACCACCGGCGCATCCTCGGCACCGGCAGTCAGGCCGAGGATATTGCCGAACTCGGTCGACACGTCGCCCATGTCGGCCGTGAGTTCCTTGGCCAGACCGCTGATTTCCGCCGCCCTGCTGTAGACGCGGTCGATCGCGGAAAGGAGCTGGCTCTCGGTCACAACTGCAAGGTCGATCTCGCATTTGAGGTTGCGCGCAAGTTCGTCGAACGCACCAAGATCGGTCGGATCGGCCATGCCGACCACCAGCATCCCGGCACGCTCGCTCAATACCAGGGCACGATGCCGGCGCGCCTGGGCTTCGGGCAACAGCCGGATCAGTTCGGGCTGCAGACGGAAGGTCTTGAGATCGACGAAATCCGTGCCGAGTTGACGCGCCAAAGCGACGGAAATGCCGTCTTCCGTGACAAAACCGCTGTCGACCAGAACCCGCCCCAGCTTGCGACCCGAGCGCTTCTGTTCGTCAAGCGCAAGCTTGAGTTGCTCTCCGGTAAGGAGGTTCTGCTGCACCAGCATGTCG